>JAKACS010000203.1 GCA_021821235.1 Bacillota bacterium | reverse complement strand
CACGCACGAGGGGGTTTTGTTAATCTTCCACTGGATAATTAACATATTTCTCCGGTTCGGAGTTGATTTGATTCAGCATTACCTCAATCAACTCAACCGGAAACCGTGTTTTTTTGCTTTCATTTTTTTGTGTATAGGAAACATAATACATTATCCCATCTTTAGTCACTTCGATATCGGACAAGCCATGATCGCCATAAAGCATCCCTTCAAAAAGGTCTTTTGTGTCTTTGGCAGCAGCGTCATCCGGGCGAGCATCACTTACAATCTTAATTGTGAGCCAGTTGTAAAGAGCATCTTGTACGGATTGCACTTAAATCCCCTCCTTTTCGCCTTCTGTTTGCTGTTTTTTTGCCTGGCGCAAACGGATTTTATAAATAATCAGAATCAGCGCAGCCACAACAAGCCCTTCGGCTGTTCATTGACTTTATACAGCGCAGCAAAAAACGAAAGACGATCCCCTACCATACTTTAGTTCCCCCCCAAAGAATTAAAGAGACTTCACCAGTGAGAAAAGAGGTGTTTTTTGCATTATCCTGTTGCTGATAGTAATACTGATGCCAAAGCAATGAGCAAACCGTTTAGCTTAATTCCGCATATTTTTTCTTTCTTGCTAATTTTTCCCGTTCATTTTTGTCGAGAATTTTTTTGCGGAGTCGAACCGACATTGGCGTAACCTCACAATACTCATCATCATTCAAATATTCCAATGATTCTTCCAATGTCATGATCCGCGGCTTTTTAATAACAGCGGTCTGGTCTTTTGTTGCCGAGCGAACGTTTGTCGCCTGTTTCACTTTTGTAACATTGACAGCAAGATCGTTTTCACGAGTGTGCTCTCCAACAATCATTCCTTCGTAAATCTCTGTACCCGGTTCAACAAAAATGGTGCCGCGGTCTTCTACTTGCATAATTCCATACGTCGAAGTTTTCCCAGTCTCCATTGACACAAGAACCCCTTCGCGTCTTCCGCCCACTTGTCCTTGGAGCATTGGCTGATAACTGTCAAATGTATGGTTAATAATACCATATCCACGTGTTAATGTCATAAATTCGGTTGTATAACCGATCAAGCCGCGAGCCGGTACATTAAAGGTCAGCCGAACTTGGCCAGCACCATTGTTCACCATGTCAAGAAGTTCGCCTTTGCGCGCGCCAATCGATTCCATAATCGCACCCGTATGCTCCTCAGGAACATCGATTTGTACCCGCTCTACTGGTTCACAGCGAACGCCATCAATTTCTTTTACAATGACTTCAGGCTTTGATACTTGAAGCTCAAACCCTTCACGGCGCATATTTTCAATTAAAATGGATAAGTGAAGTTCGCCGCGTCCGGATACAATCCAGGCATCTGGGGAATCCGTATTTTCAACCCGCAAGCTAACATCGGTATGCAATTGTGCCCGTAGTCTTTCTTCAATTTTCCTCGCCGTTAAATATTTGCCCTCTCTGCCCGCAAATGGACTATTGTTTACCAGGAAGGTCATTTGCAGTGTTGGTTCATCGATTCGTAATACTGGCAATGCTTCTTGATGTTCAATCGGGCAAACCGTCTCGCCTACATTAATATCTTCCATTCCGGAGACAGCGATTAAATCGCCGGCAAACGCTTCATTGACTTCCTCACGTTTTAATCCAAAAAAGCCAAAGATTTTCGTAACGCGAAAAGACTTAACGGTTCCGTCAAGTTTCATAAGAGCTACCTGCTGGCCAACCTTCATCGACCCGCGGAACACACGTCCAATCCCAATTCTGCCGACATAGTCATTGTAATCAAGAAGCGCTACTTGAAATTGCAGCGGCTCTGTTCGATTGTCAATCGGCGCCGGAATATGCTCAATGATGGCATCAAATAATGATTGCATGTTCTCTTCTTGATGGTCCGGATCCATGCTCGCCGTTCCATTAATGGCCGAAGCATAAACAACCGGAAATTCCAGCTGATCCTCATTTGCACCAAGTTCAATAAATAAGTCGAGAACTTCATCAACAACTTCTGCTGGTCGGGCAAAATCGCGGTCAATTTTGTTGACGACAACAATCGGTGTCAAATTTTGTTCCAATGCTTTCTTTAAAACAAACCGAGTTTGCGGCATGCAACCTTCATACGCATCCACCACAAGCAATACACCGTCAACCATTTTCATGATCCGTTCAACTTCTCCGCCAAAATCGGCGTGTCCAGGTGTATCCAAAATATTGATTCGTTTATTTTTGTATTGGATTGCTGTGTTTTTCGCTAAAATGGTAATTCCACGTTCTCTTTCCAAATCATTTGAGTCCATTGCACGTTCTTCAATGTGTTCATTTGAACGAAAAATTCCGGACTGTTTTAACAATTGGTCAACCAAAGTCGTTTTTCCATGGTCAACGTGGGCAATAATCGCGATATTGCGGATATCTTCTCTATATTTCAAAAAATTTCACTCCTACCTTTATTCATAAAAATAAATTCTATTTTTAGTTTCTCATTCACAACTAAAACATTATACCACATTTATTGTAGAAATCTAAAAGCATTTTATTGTACAATGTTTAGTATAAGGAATCAAGGCGCTTTACAGGAGAAAAAATGAACAAATAAAGAATTTTGCAAGCGTTGACAAGGGGGAATGAAAGTGAAGCAGATCAAATGGATTTTTCTTGTTTATTCGATCTTATCAGCAGCAAGCATTATCGTAATTGGTATTGCGATTGCTGAACAAAGCATCATCGGGACACTTAGCAGCATTGCCGTTTGGGTAATGATTATGGGACTCGGCTTTAAAACAAAGCGGAAAATGCGCGAAAACGGAGTGTTATAAACTAACAGAGAGCGTGGGCACAAGAGCCCCGGCTCTCTTTTTTTAGAAGGAACTTACCATTTCCCATCTTTAAGGTATTTTTTTAAAATGGTTTCGTGAAGTCCCGGTTTTGAGGCAAATACAGAATCCTTTGAAAGAAAATCCAATTTTCCCCCTCTTAAATTGGTTACAACTCCCCCCAGTTCCTCAACAATCAAGGCGCCACCGGCATAATCCCATGGCGCAAGCCTTAAGGAAATATACGCATCGACCCTGCCAGTTGCGACATAAATCATTTCAAGGGCGGCAGTTCCATACGATCTTGTCCCTCTGGCATCCCTTACGAGCGGAATCATCAGGTTGTGGTCAATTCGTTTATTTTCAACTACCCACGTCGCATTAAGGGCAATGATTGCCTCTTCCACCTTAGCTTCCTTCAGCATCGGCAGGCGTTTGCCATTTAGAAAGGCTCCCTTGCCTTTTATGGCATGGTACAGTTCATTATGAACAACATCATACACATATCCGATTTTTCCAATTCCGTCTTCATACACACCAAGGGAAATCGCAAAATTGCGTTGTTGATGAATAAAGTTCATTGTCCCATCAATGGGATCGAGCATCCAGACAATCCCTTCCTGCGCCTTGATCTCGTCGCCATATCCTTCTTCGCCCAAAATTTGATGATCTGGGTACATTTTTTTAATTTGAGTGATAAAAAGCTGTTCAATTTCTTTATCCATGTTTGTCACTAAATCATTCGGATTCGATTTTGTTTGTACATTCAACGTTTTGTCAAAAGAAGAGCGAATTCGATTCCCCGCTTCTTCGATCCATTGCTTTGCATGACGGTCAATACTTTCCCAATCCATCCTATTACCCTCCCGTAAACCATTCTTTGAATTTCCTATGTATCCCAAAAAGTGATACTCTAAGCTTAGTAAAAAAAGTTGATATCATCAACTTTTAGCTTTCCCTTGCTTGACTATTTTACCAAAAAATAATAAACGAACCCCCTCTTCTCATTAGGAGTTCGTTTTAAGTTGCATGATATTGAATTGTAATTTGCTCCATTCTCCAGCTCTTCCCCTTACGTAAATCTCACGGTTTTTTTAAAGAGCTTTTAAACGCAGCAGTTCTTGACGAATTCTTTCTAACTTTTGTTTGCAGTCCTTCATTTTATCATTATTATTTTCCGTCATCGCTTCAAATAATGTCGCCAATTCATAATCCATTTCCAGTCTCAAAACGGCGGTTCTTTCCATTTCACTTGTCTTTCTTCGAGAAGCAGTATTCATGACTTGTCTCATAAGGATTAGACACTCCCTTCAAAGCAATCTGGTTTTTCGAATATTTTTACTATTATAGTATGAGCAGCATTCATATGTTGCAACAAATTTGTGCGAATACCTATATACGGCTGTAAGGCGCGATGTTTTCCGTTCAACGGCTGTTATGCTAAAATAATGTACAAGAATAGGCAGGTCATTTGTGCTCCGCTGCTAAATGATTCGTTGCTTTTTTTTACCCGAAATAAGCTGAGCTAAACATAAGATAGAGGGAGTGACGGTTTACATTGGAGTTTAAAGGATTTACAAAAAAAGATTTTGACACCTTTCAAATTGCTGGGTTGGATGAACGGATGGAGGCCATCCGCGAAAGAATCCAGCCAAAATTCCAAGCTATTGGCCAAGTGTTGACAAACGATTTATCCGTACGGATTGGGAATGAAATGTTTTTACATATTGCAAAGCATGCGAGAAGAACCGTTAATCCGCCAAAGGATACATGGCTAGCCATCGCTAATAATAAACGGGGGTACAAACAACATCCGCATTTCCAGGTTGGTGTTTTTGATGATCATGTCTTTGTTTGGCTTGCTTTCATATATGAGTTGCCAAGGAAAGCAGAGATTGCCACTACTTTTCTTACCCATTTTGATGAGGTGGTTAAACTGATTCCAGAAGATTTTGTCATTTCCCTCGACCATACAAAAAAGGATGCGAATTCTGTTGCGAATATGGGGAAAGATGGATTGCGAAGTGCACTTGAACGCTTTCGGGATGTGAAAAAAGCGGAATTTCTTGTCGGCCGCCATATAGCAAAAGACGATCCATTGCTAAAAAACGGTCCAGCATTTGGCGACTTTGTTAAGGAAACATTCGAAACACTCGTTCCATTGTACTTGATGGCTTTTTGAAATAATGTGGACAAAGTTTATGGTTCTGAATTTCAAAAACTTAAAGGCGCTCCAAAATCGGGCGCCTGTTTTTCATTTCATTATGATTTTATCATCAGCTGCCGCTTCCTTTGCTTTTTTAACAGCACGATAGGCTGAATAACTGCTGATTTCTTCAAACTCGCCACATAGTTTCTTCTCTTCCGCTTTGCTTGGTACTATTTCTTTAAATCGGCGATACGCGGACATAAGCGTTTCCCGCTGGATCCCCTTTTCATATGCTGATTCAATCGCTTCAAAAAAGTGGATCACATCAACGATTTCCTCAGTTGACCAACTGTAATCAATCGGATATTGGTATTCCATCTCGTTCACCTACTTTTGTTTAATACTACAACCAATTTACCGTTAAATCATGGCAAACGCAAGAAGGTTAGTACCCCCAGTTTGACCGGATCCGCTCAGCATCTGTTATCATCCGCGAGATTAATTCTGCCACCGTAGGAACATCGTTGATTAACCCCATCACCTGGCCAGCCCAAGCAAAACCTTCATCCTCTATGCCATCCTGAATAAACCGTTTATTTGCCTCCCCGCTGATGAATGAACGAAGATCCTCATAAGTGCCGCCATTGTTCTCGATTTCAAGAATTTGTTCTGTCCAGCGGCCTTTAATTGCCCTAGCAGGTGCACCAAGTGACCGCTTGATGACAACAGTATCGGTTTCAGTCCCGCTAATCAGCTGCTTTTTATACGCATCACATGCATGAACGCACTCTTTTGTTGCAATGAACCTTGTCCCCATCTCAATTCCGTCAGCACCTAAACTAAGAGCCGCCATTAGTCCCCGGCCATCGCCTATGCCTCCTGAAGCAATCACCGGTATGGAAACGGAGTCGACAACTTTCGGAATGAGTACGACGGTTCCCACATCGTCCCTGCCTAAATGGCCGCCTCCTTCCTGGCCGACAACCATCACGGCATCTGCTCCTAATTCTTCTGCTTTTATCGCCTGTCTTTTGGCAGCAACCAGAACAAGCTTCTTCGCTTTTGTCCCTTTCAATTGTTCAAAAATGGGAGCAGGGTTTCCCCCGGTCATGGTAATTACCGGAACTTCTTCATCAATCGCAATTTCAAGAAAATCTTGAAATGCCCTGCCATGCTGTCCGATGGCAAAATTAACTCCAAACGGCTTGGCGGTCATTGATTTTACCTTCTGTATTTCCTTTCGGAGCTGAAACGCCG
>JAKACS010000202.1 GCA_021821235.1 Bacillota bacterium | reverse complement strand
TATGGAGAATCAATCCTGCATTAAAATATTAAACGAATGGGACATCGTTGCAGCACGCCAGCTGGGGCGGAATGTTGCAAAAGAGCTGGGGTTCGGGACAGTGGATCAGGCTCGTATTACAACAGCCATCAGTGAACTTGCAAGAAACATTTACTTATATGCGGGAGAAGGAAAAATTTGCATCGAAAAAATATTCGATCGGACAAAAGCAGGATTGAAAGTGTGGGCAGTCGATAATGGCCCGGGAATTCGTGATATTCGCCAAGTGATGGAAGATGGGTATTCGACTTCTGGAGGGCTCGGAGCCGGTTTGCCTGGAGTCAAACGGCTGATGGATGAATTCGAAATTGACTCATCTCCGGAAAATGGAACGGAGATTAAGGCAACGAAGTGGCTCCGTTAAGGGGGGAGAACATGGATTTTCGAGAAATAATGGTGGATATGTATCGCAACATACTTACTCAATACTTAAAGGATCAGTCCGAACGAACCCTCTACCAAGGGCAAAAATTCAGCAGAAAGTCGATAGAAGAGCAAATTCCCCCCGATGAAATTATTAGTATTCATAAAGCATTATTACAAGAGTTATTTCCTGCTATTCCTCAAGAGATTCTTAATTCGTTTGATATTCTTCTTGAAGTGATGGTGGGGTATGGGCTTGCCTATCAAGAGCACCAAAGTCTCCGCGATAAACAGATGGAAATCCGGACGGAGATGGAGATCGCGGCAAATGTTCAGCAAACATTGCTTGGAACCTCGATTCCAAACGTAAAAGGGTTGGATATTGGAGCATTAAGCATCCCGGCGAAGCATATGAATGGCGATTACTATCACTTTGTCCACGATGATGGGCAGTTTTTGAATGTTGCGATTGCGGATGTTATTGGCAAAGGAATTCCGGCGGCATTGTGTATGTCGATGATTAAATATGCGATGGATAGCTTGCCTGAAACCCGGTCTGCACCAAATATTGTGCTGGAAAGTTTAAATCGTGTCGTCGAGCAAAACGTGGATCCGAGTATGTTTATTTCCATGTTTTATGGAATTTATGATCTGAACGTACACTCTTTTTATTTTTCTTCCGCGGGACATGAACCGGGTTATTTTTACGAAAAAAATGCTGATCAGTTTTCGGAAATAAATGCAAAGGGACTGCTTTTAGGTATTGATAAAAAAACAAAATATTCCCAGTATAAAAAGGAAGTTTTACCAGGGGATATGATGATTCTGATGTCGGATGGGGTAACAGAATCGCGGACAGAGAACGGTTTTATCGAGAAAGAGGCATTGATGAATTACATAAAACAATATCTTCATTTGAGTGCGCAAGAGATTGTTAACCATGTTTATAAAGATTTGGAAAAACTGCAAAACTTTCACCTTCGTGATGATTTTACAATGATTATTTTGCGCCGAGAGGTTTAGAGTTTTTGTATAACGGGTAAGAAAAGAAACGGACTACAGACGTCCGGCGAAAAGCAGAAAAGCTAAAGGCTAGGAAGCAGACCATTTCGCATATATTGAGGGAGGCTTACTGTGAATATAAAAGTTGAAGTTAATGAACAGGATCCATTATATGAAGTAAAGGTACATGGTGAAGTTGACGTATATACTGCTCCAAAACTCCGCGAAATCGTTTTTCCGTTATCAGAGAAAGAGAGTGCGAAAATTGTCATTGATCTTAGTGGAGTTTCGTATATGGACAGCACAGGACTGGGTGTTGTGGTTGGTGTCTATAAATCAAGCCGTGCCCATAATGGTGAATTAAAGCTGACTGGTTTATCCGAACGATTGAAAAGATTATTTGATATTACAGGTTTAGCAGACTTTCTTGATATTAACAGCCAGATAGAGGGTGGGGTACAATGAATCAACCGTTTGACTATATTGAAATGAAAATTCCTGCAAAACCAGAGTATGTGGGTGTGATTCGTTTAACTCTTTCTGGCATTGCCAGCCGAATGGGGTTTTCATATGAGGCGCTGGAGGACTTGAAAATAGCTCTGAGTGAAGCATGCACCAATGCCGTTCAGCATGCATATAAAATCGATGAAAACGGCGAAGTGCTGATTGGTTTCGGACTTTTTGAAGATCATTTGGAAGTGATGGTCGCGGATAATGGTGAGAGCTTCGATTTTGAAGCCGCTCGAAAAGAGACAGGTCCTTACCGACATGACGATTCAGCGGAGTTTTTGCGAGAAGGAGGTTTGGGGCTGTATCTCATCGAAACATTAATGGATGAAGTCAGAATTCATCACCAAAAAGGTGTCACAGTCTATATGACGAAATACCTTGAAGGAGAGCAGGTGGAGAGCGATGTCGAAACAATCTCAACCTAACTTGGAGGATCGGTTCGATGTCAATCAACTTATCAAAGCTTACCAGCTGAATCAAGATGAGGAAGCCCAAAAACAGCTTGTTCTCCATTATAAAAATTTGGTCGAGTCGTTGGCGCGGAAATATTCGAAAGGCCGCTCCTTTCATGAAGATATTATTCAGGTAGGGATGATTGGTCTGCTTGGCGCAATCCGTCGCTACGACGAATCCTTTGGCAAAAGTTTTGAAGCATTCGCGGTTCCGACCATTATAGGGGAAATTAAACGCTTTTTGCGCGATAAGACTTGGAGTGTTCATGTTCCAAGGCGGATAAAAGAAATTGGTCCGAAAATCAAAACAACAGTGGAGGAGCTAACGACAAAACTGCACCGTTCACCAAAAATTGCTGAAATTGCCGCAGAGTTGGAAGTTTCGGAAGAAGAGGTGCTTGAAGCGATGGAAATGGGCAAAAGCTATCAGGCGCTCTCCGTTGATCATTCCATCGAAGCTGACGCGGAAGGCGGAACGATCACCCTGTTGGATATTGTCGGCAAAAATGATTCTGGCTATGAGCGAATCAATCAAAGGCTTGTGTTGGAAAAAGTTCTCCCGATTTTGAGCGAACGGGAAAAATGCATCATTCAATATACGTTTTTAGAGAATATGAGTCAAAAAGAAGCGGGTGAAAAATTGGGAATCTCGCAAATGCACGTATCCCGCTTGCAGCGAAAAGCGATCAAAAAGCTTCAAGAAGCGATCAATGCAGAGAAAGACCCTACGGAGTGCCGTACATGAAGCTAAATTCACTAACAGACGACCATATTGATGTAGTTGCCCATCAAACTGCAAAAAATGGAAAAGCCTTTTGCGGAGATAGCTACTTTTTTACGATAACGGAAGATTACTTTGTTTGCGTTCTTGCCGACGGGCTTGGCAGCGGTGAATTTGCTTATGAAGCTTCGGCAGCTGTCATTGATGCGGTTAAACAGCATCATCATGAGAGTGTTGAGGCGCTAATGAAGATGGGCAATGCTGCATTGCTGCAAAAAAGAGGTGCAGCAGTAACCATCTTTAAAGTTTATTTTCATACAAGGGAATTTGTCTACAGCTGTGTAGGAAATATTCGCTTTTTTATGTATTCCTCAAAGGGAAAACTTACATACCCGCTGCCGGTAACAGGGTACTTGTCAGGAAGGCCGCAGATTTTTCATACCCAGCGCTTTTCTTATGAGCCCCATTCCAAATTTATTGTTTATTCGGATGGATACGAGTTTCAAGGGGTAAAATCGTTGTTAAAAGGTTTGTTCCCTGTTCGGATGATTGCGGATGAAATTATCCAGCAATATCCGAAGTCGGATGACGATGCCACCTTTATCATTGGGAGCTTGCTCTAATAAAGAGTAAGCTCCTTTTCCATTTGCAGCGGGCTTGCTTCGTGAATGGAGCTTGCGGTTTCGTGAAACGGTTGGGCAATTTTGATACAATAAAGTTAAAGTATATGAATTTGGAGGTTTGTTTGTGGTTGATTTGGCCGAAAAACAAGAGCAGCTTTTAAAAAAGATCGCGATAGAGCAAGCGCTATCACTTAAACAAGTAAAAAGTGTGATTACGCTATTAAATGATGGTAATACGGTGCCGTTTATTGCCCGCTACCGCAAGGAACAGACAGGGGCGCTTGATGAAGTGCAGATCCGCACCATTTCTGAACGGTGGCAATACATCCAAAATCTTGAACAGCGCAAAGAAGAAGTTATCCGCATCATCGAGGAGCAGGGAAAGTTAACTGATGAGCTGAGAAAAAGCATTTCAAAGGCGGAAAAACTTCAGGAAGTGGAGGATCTTTACCGCCCATACAAGCAAAAAAGACGGACAAAAGCGACGGTTGCAAAGGAAAAGGGTCTCGAGCCATTAGCGGTGTGGATACTAACGTTTCCAGCCGTTCATCTTGATGAAAAAGCGGCTGAGTTTTTATCAGAAGAGAAAGAAGTTCTAACCGTTGATGATGCTATTTCCGGTGCAAAAGATATCATCGCAGAGATGATTTCTGATGATGCCGACAGCAGGAAGTGGATTCGCAGGGAAAGCTTTAAAACCGGAACCGTTTCCGCCACCGTTAAAGATGAAGAAAAAGACGAGAAAAAAGTGTATGAAATGTACTATGAGTACGAAGAACCGATTAGCAAGATCGTTCCGCACCGCATTCTTGCCTTAAACCGCGGCGAAAAGGAAGAAATTTTACGGGTATCAGTAAAAGTGAATACAGATATGATGATGAACTACCTTTCGAAAAAATGGATTCCTTCGCCAGCGAATTCTCCAGCTGTTCCGTTTGTGTTTGAGTCGATCGAGGATAGCTACAAGCGCTTAATCCAGCCGTCGATTGAACGCGAAATCCGCAATGAACTAACGGAAAAGGCGGAGGAACAAGCGATCCATATTTTCTCGGAAAACTTGCGTAACTTATTGCTGCAGCCGCCGTTAAAAGGCAAAATCGTTCTCGGTGTTGACCCTGCATACCGGACAGGCTGCAAGCTGGCAGTGGTGGATGAGACGGGCAAAGTGTTAGAAATCGATGTGATCTATCCGCATCCGCCGGTTTCAAAAACAGAAGCTGCGCGCGAAAAAGTGATGGACATCCTTCAGAAATTTCGCGTGGAAATGGTGGCGATCGGCAATGGAACGGCCTCCAGAGAAACGGAGCAATTTATCGCTGATATTTTAAAAGAAATGCCTGGGGAAATTTTTTATATCATCGTAAATGAGGCAGGAGCGAGCGTGTATTCCGCTTCCGACATTGCCAGAGAGGAGTTTCCCAATTTGCATGTAGAGGAACGGAGTGCAGTTTCAATTGCGCGCCGGCTTCAGGATCCGCTCGCAGAATTAGTGAAAATTGATCCAAAATCAGTGGGGGTTGGACAATACCAGCACGATGTTTCGCAAAAACGATTATCTGAATCCCTGAATTTCGTGGTGGAGACTGCCGTCAACCAGGTTGGGGTAAACGTCAACACGGCTTCTCCTTCATTGCTGCAATACGTCGCCGGGCTGACAAAAACAGCAGCAACCAATATTGTTAAAAAGCGCGAGGAGGAAGGGAAGTTTACAAACCGGATCCAATTGAAAAAAGTACCGCGCCTTGGTGCCAAAACATATGAACAAGCCATTGGCTTTTTGCGGGTGCTTGATGGAAAGGAACCACTTGATCACACAGCCATTCATCCGGAAAACTATGAAGCGGTGAAAAATTTATTGCACTCATTAGGTTTTGCAACGGCTGACTTGGGAAGCGAACATTTAAAGCAAGCTTTAAACGGGGTGGATTTGAAAAAGGCAGCGGAAGAATTGGCCATTGGCGAATTGACATTAAAGGATATTATTGATGCCCTTGTAAGGCCTGAGCGGGATCCCCGTGATGACTTGCCGCGGCCACTGCTCAAAAAAGACGTACTGAAAATGGAAGATTTAAAGCCGGGTATGGAACTGCAAGGAACCGTAAGAAATGTTGTCGACTTTGGCGCGTTTGTTGATATTGGCGTAAAACAAGATGGGCTTGTCCATATTTCGAAACTGCGAAAGCAATTTGTAAAACATCCGCTTGATGTCGTGTCTGTCGGCGATGTCGTAACCGTCTGGGTAGACTCTGTTGATATAAAAAAAGGAAGAGTTGCGTTAACCATGCTTTCGCCTCAGCAATCCTGATCATAAGAACCCTGCCCACCAAAAAGCAATAGTTGCAGCTTGCAGGTTTTCCCTGCAAGCTGTTTATTTTTCACAGGAAATTTTTCTTCCTATAAAAAAACCAACATTGATTCAAAAGTTTAATCTGGTAGCTGTTTTTTTCAAAAAAAGCTCTTTTCATTTGGTTTTGAAACCATATTGGCATTCTTTAAACCTCCCGAAAAG
>JAKACS010000201.1 GCA_021821235.1 Bacillota bacterium | reverse complement strand
GGATATTTATGAAGTTTACGCATTTGCATTTCTTGCTGATAGAATAAATCATAATCGTGTTTCCCGGCCAGCTGCACACTGTAATGTTCAGGTGTGTACGTTTGGATAATTACCTCTCCCGGCAACTCGTGCCGTCCGGCTCTGCCGCTGACCTGGGTCAACAGCTGGAAAGTTTTTTCAGATGAGCGAAAATCCGGCAAGTGAAGCATCGTATCGGCGGAAAGAACACCGACAAGAGTGATATTCGGAAAATCGAGACCTTTAGCGATCATTTGCGTTCCAAGAAGGATATCTGCCTTTCCTTCCTGAAATTCGGAAAGCAAGCGTTCATGTGCGCCTTTCCGGCCAGTTGTATCAACATCCATTCGAATGACCCGTGCTTCAGGCAGCACTTTGCCCAGTTCTGCCTCTACCTTTTGCGTACCCGTTCCAAAATAGCGAATATGCTCACTTGCACATTCAGGGCAATTCGCAGGTACCCAGCCTTCAAAACCGCAGTAATGGCATTTCATTTGTTCGCTTTTACTGTGATAAGTTAACGAAATATCGCAGTTTGGACAATTCACAACATAGCCGCAATCTCTGCACATCACAAACGATGAATGGCCGCGCTTGTTTAAAAACAAAACGGTTTGCTCTTTTTTTTCAAGCCTTTCTTTTAACTTTTCCATCAGCACGTTTGAAAAAATCGAGCGGTTTCCGCCGCGGAGCTCTTCACGCATATCCACAATTTGTACAGGTGGAAGCTCCTTGTTATTCATCCGGTTTGGCAGCGGCAGCAGATGATAGACTCCTTTTTGGGCACGGGCAAACGATTCGAGAGCAGGGGTTGCACTCCCCAAAACAACTGGGCAATTGTATGTTTCTCCGCGTTTAATTGCAACATCCCTTGCATGGTAGCGCGGCATTTCTTCTTGTTTGTAGCTTGTCTCATGCTCTTCATCAATGATAATAATGCCGAGATTTTCAAAGGGAGCAAAAATAGCAGAACGCGCTCCTACGGCCACTTTTACTTCTTTTCGCTGAATCTTTCGCCATTCGTCGTATTTTTCGCCGGCAGACAAACCGCTATGCAGCACAGCAACTTGATCGCCAAACCGGCCTTTGAATCGGGTGACCATTTGCGGCGTTAACGCGATTTCAGGAACGAGCACAATTGCTTCTTTGCCTTTTTCAATCACCGCCTGAATCGACTGCAAATAAACCTCCGTTTTTCCGCTTCCCGTGACACCGTACAATAAAAATACTTCATGCCTCTGATCTTCAATCGAAGCTAAAATCGGAGCAATCGCTTTTTTTTGATCTGAAGTTAATGGCAGCGGGCTTGTTCTTTTGAATTCCCGATCAGCGAATGGATCGCGATAAACCTCCCGCTCGATCTCTCCAAGAATGTTTTTTTCCAGCAACACATTGATGGTTGAGGAGGAAACGCCAGCAAGAGCATATAAAGTTTTTGGTTCAATTGGCTGTGGGTGTTCGATAAAAAAGTTTATCAGCTGCCGCTGTTTATCTGCCTTTACAGGAATTTGTGCTAGCACCGCTTCCAATTCGCTCTTTTCGATTAGGGGATAAATATATTTTTGCTGTTTCTTTTTTACTCGTTCTTTTACCTCGTAAACAACTTCCAGATGTGCTTTTGTCACTTCCGCTTGAAGCATGGAAGCAAGTTCCGATTTTAACGCATCCTCCCACGCCAACTTTCCGTTTTTTTGAAAAAATGAGGGCAACGGATCTGCTAGCACTTCTGGAGAAACGCCTTCAGCTATTTTGATTACTTTTTCATATTTTGCCTTTAGCGCAGCCGGAAGCATTGCTTGAAAAGCTAAAATTTGAAAACTGAGCGTATGTTCGGTCAGCCAATCCCCCAGTTCTAACAATTCCCTGTTCAATACCGGCATCAAATCCATCGGTTCAGCAATTTCTCGTAGTTTTTGAAACTCGGATTCCGCTTTTATCTCAACGACAAACCCTTGGAGTTTTCTCGGTCCAAACGGAACAATCACCCTTACTCCAGGCTTAATGATCTCTTTCCATTTATCCGGAACATGATAATCAAACGGTTTATCCGTTTGTTTTGCCGGTACATCAACGATTACACTTGCTACTTTCATTGTCCATTATCCTTTAAAAGTAAGACCAATTCCTCGATTAATTTTTCAGCGACTTGACGCTTCGTCATGAGCGGTAAGCTTCGTTCTGTTCCGTTTCGTTTATAGAATGTAACAACATTTGTATCTGTTCCAAAGCCTGCTCCCGCGGTTTTAACATTGTTGGCCACGATCATGTCCGCGTTTTTCGAGCGCAATTTCTTTTTGGAATATTCGGCGACATTCTCCGTCTCTGCTGCAAAGCCAATCAAAAGCTGGTTGTCTTTTCGCTGTCCAAGCTCAAATAGGATATCCTTTGTTCGCTCCAACTCGATCACGCGTTCACCTGGCTGTTTTTTCAATTTATTGTTAGCAGCAAACTTTGGCCGGTAATCGGCAACGGCGGCTGTCTTAATCACCGCATCAGCTGAATCAAAAACAGAAAACACTGCCCTGTACATCTCCTCTGCGGATTCAACGTTAATTAGCTCGACCCCGGCTGGCGGCTGAAGCTGAACAGGACCAGATATTAACACAACCTCTGCGCCGGCATCTCTTGCAGCTTCGGCGATCGCATAGCCCATTTTTCCGCTGGAATGGTTTGAGATAAACCGGACAGGGTCGATTTTTTCTCTTGTCGGTCCGGCTGTAATCACCATTTTCTTTCCGAATAGCGGTTTTGCGTCTTTTTGAAAAAATTGGTCTACCAAGGTTACGATTTTTTCCGGTTCTTCAAGACGGCCTTTGCCGATATAGCCGCAAGCAAGAAATCCTTCGTTTGGTTCAATAAAGCGGTAGCCGTATTCGGCTAAAACGGCAAGATTTTTCTTCACGGCGGGATGGTCGTACATATGTACATTCATCGCCGGTGCAATCCAGATCGGGGCGTTCGTTGCCAAAATGGCCGTTGTCAACATATTGTCTGCCAAACCGTGTGCAAGCTTTGCGATCGTATTGGCTGTTGCCGGTGCAATAATGACCAAATCAGGCCAGTCTGCCAGATCAATATGTGCAATGACATGCGGATTTTTTTCCTCAAACGTATCGATGTAGACATCATTGCGGGATAGTGCTTGAAACGTTAGTGGTGCAATAAACTTGACAGCAGATTCGCTTAGAATGACTTTTACTTCCGCTCCCGCTTGAACGAGTTTGCTTGTCAGCGCGGCGGCTTTATAGGCGGCAATCCCCCCGGTAACACCTAATAAAATTTTTTTATTTGCTATCACTTTCAGTCCCTCGTCCTTCTGATCGATAAAACGGTCTTTCTTTTCATTATCTCTGAAAATCGACAAAATTTCACGTTTTTCATCCTAAATTTAACGATTTTTAGCCGAAGAAAAAAGGCCGACACGAATGTCAGACCTTTCACATTAACATCCTTACTCTCCAGCTTCCAGCTTTTTCGCAACACGGTAGGTAAGCTCGCCTTTGTAGATTTCCTCAAGTGCTTTGCCAACACATTTGTGGGAAACATACTTTGGCAGCCGTTCGTCTCTTGTTTGCTGCATCGAACGCGCGCGTTTTGCAGCAACCGAAACAAGCGAATATTTTGAGTCAATTCTTTCAAGCAATGAATCAATCGATGGATATAACAATTTATTCAACCTCCAATAATTTTAAATAACGATGTTGTACACGTTCCCTGCGGCAATGCTCAGCCGTCACAATCGCCTTAATTTTTTCACAGGCAAGCTCCACTTGATCATTGACAACTACATAATCATATAAGCTCATCATTTCAATTTCTTCCCGGGCTGTTAGCATCCGGTTATGAATCAGATCATCGGTTTCTGTGCCGCGCGTTACAATCCGGTTTTTTAATTCGGATAAGCTTGGCGGTGCAAGGAAAATGAACAAACCCTCCGGAAACTTCGAACGAACCTGCCGAGCACCTTTTACTTCAATTTCCAAAAAAACATCTTTCCCGGAATCAAGCGTTTCTTTTACATAATCAATCGGCGTGCCGTAATAATTACCAACATACTCAGCATGTTCAAGCAGTTTTCCCTGCTGAATTAATTTCTCAAACTCCTCGCGCGATTTGAAAAAATAATCAACGCCGTGGACTTCTCCTTCCCTTGGCGCCCTCGTTGTCATTGAAATAGAATATTCAAACGCCGTATCCGGCTGTGAAAAAATAGCTTTACGAACAGTCCCTTTCCCAACGCCAGACGGGCCGGAAAGGACGATCAGCAGTCCTTTTTCCTGCATGTTAAATCCTACCCTTCATCAAAAATTTCATCACGGCCCGAGAGCCTGCCGGCAACCGTTTCCGGCTGAACTGCAGAGAGAATGACATGGTCGCTATCCATTACAATGACTGCACGCGTTCGTCTGCCATATGTAGCGTCAATTAATACTCCCCGGTCACGAGCATCCTGGATGATTCTTTTAATCGGAGCAGATTCAGGACTGACAATGGAAATAATACGATTGGCAGAAACAATATTTCCATAACCGATATTAATCAATTTAATTGACATGATGCTCCTCCAATCATCAATAACATATTTTGGCCGTGTCAAACCGTTTCTAAACAGGTACTACTCTATATTTTGAATCTGTTCTTTCAATTTCTCAAGCAAACTTTTCAATTCCACGACTTTTTTTGCAATGGCAGCATCATTTGCTTTCGATCCAATTGTGTTCGCTTCCCGGTTCATTTCCTGCACAAGAAAGTCAAGTTTCCGACCGATCGGTTCATTCACTTCAAGCGTTTGGAAAAATTGCTGTATATGGCTGTTCAGCCTTGTCACTTCTTCATTGATGTCTGCTTTATCGGCAAATACCGCGACTTCCGTTATAATTCGCCCTTCATCCACTTGTCCCTGAAGAAGCTCCTGCATTCTTTTCGTTAACCGCTCCTGATAGGCTTCAACAACCAGCGGAGCAGATTCCTTTAACTGACTGACGACAGTAAGGATTTGCCCCAGATTCGATTCCAAATCTTTTTTCATCGCTGCCCCTTCAGCAATCCTCATTTGTTTGAGCTGGCTGGCGGCCTGTTCAACCGCCTTCAGCACAAGATTCTCCAATTCTTCATTTTCTGCTTCACTTTCTTCGATATGGACAAGTTCTTCACGGCTCAGCAATTCCTTTAAGGTGATTTGTCCTTCGATCCCATATTTATTCTTTGCTTCAAGGACAAATCGGTAGAACTCATCGATTAGTTGCCAATCAGCCAGAACTTTACGGGTAACAGTTCCTTCGCCTTCAAGCGTAACGTACACTTCGACACGGCCGCGGCGGATATGCTGGTTTAGCTTTTTTTTCATTTTATCTTCTATTTTAATAAGCTGGCGGGGCATTCGGAAATTAAATTCGCAAAAGCGGTGATTGACCGTTTTCATTTCAACATTTACAGAGAAAGGCCCAGATTCTGCCTTGCTTCTTCCAAAGCCTGTCATACTGATAACCATCTCATGCACATCCAATCTACAATGAAAAAAATCTTCTATGTAAGAAAAACAAAAAGGTAATAGAGTCTTCTCTACTACCTTTTGGATTATAACATAGTTTATTTTGTTTTTCTTGCCAAAAATGTCCCTGCAAGTAAAAAAGTTGGGATTGCGGATAAACCAATGATTAGCAGCCAGTCTCTTGACGCAATCGGCAGCGTATGAAAAATTGGCTGAAGCGGTGGAAAGTAGATTACCACAAGCATAAGCGCAAGTGATGAAATGACCGACCAGACAAGAAACATATTTCCAAATGGATTTCTTGACAGCACCGATTTTTCGCTGCGGCAGTCAAACACATGAATCAACTGGGCCATAACAAGGGCAGCAAAAGCAACTGTCTGTGCATATTGCAGCCTTGCTGGATCATTTTTATAAACAATCATAAACGACATTAACGTTACAATCCCGATTAATATCCCCCGCGATACTACCTTCCAGCCAAGTCCTCTGGCAAAGACGCCTTCCTTAGGACTGCGCGGGTTGCGTTTCATTACATTTTCCTCCGGGCGGTCTACGCCTAGTGCCATCGCCGGCAGACCGTCTGTTACAAGGTTCACCCACAGAATTTGAATCGGAACAAGCGGCAGGGGAAGTCCAAGAATCATCGCAAATAGCATCACTAAAATTTCACCTACATTGGATGCAAGCAAATAACGAATAAATTTACGAATGTTTTCATAGATGTTTCGCC
>JAKACS010000200.1 GCA_021821235.1 Bacillota bacterium | reverse complement strand
CTTTTCTCATGACCCGAAAAGCGGGATTTTTGCATCTGACGGGTCATGAAGCTTTTTCTCATGACCCGAAAAGTGGGATTTTTGCATCTGACGGGTCATGAACCCCTTTCTCATGACCCGGAAAGCGGGATTTTTGCTCCTGACGGGTCATGAAACCTTTTCTCATGACCCGAAAAGCGGAAACTTTGCTCCCAACGGGTCATGAACTGGTATCCCCTGACTATTTCCGCATTATTACATTCTGGAAAAGGTAATATTCCTTCCATTCGGATATTACTCTTTACTATTAGGTTCCATTGTTTTTAATTTCCTGAACTGCGGTATCATTTTTTGTTCAGAAAATTAGCTATGATGAGTGGAATTTTTGAAATGCCAAACATGCAACATGACAGTAATCTTATTGTCAATGGACAACAATAAAGGAGTGGTCATGAAGTGACGGAAGAAGAGTTAAAGAATACCTTAATGAATTTAGATAAAAATCATTTCATCCATCCAACCTCCTCGCTCAAGCAGCAGCACGAAACGGGTGCGCCATTTATTTTTACAGAAGGGAAAGGGGTTTATCTAACCGATATTACCGGTAGAAAAGTGTTAGAAGGTATGGCGTCACTATGGAATGTCAATGTCGGCTATGGTCGGAAGGAATTGGCCGAAGCGGCACGTGAGCAAATGGAAAAACTCGCTTACTCCAATTCGTTTTCATCAATGAGCAATGAGCCAGCGATCCGTCTTGCAGCCAAATTGGCCGAAATCACGCCGGGAAATTTAAGTGCGGTTTTCTATACTTCAGGAGGCTCCGAAGCGAATGATACCGCCTACAAACTAGCTCGCTATTTTTGGAAAATAAATGGACTGCCGCAAAAGAAAAAAATAATTGCCCGCCAAAAAGCGTACCATGGGGTCAACATTGGTGCCACAAGTGCAACTGGAATCTCGCCTTTCCATCAAATGACCGATTCGCCGGCACCTGATTTTCTCCATGTTGACAATTTTTCAGCTCAGGCATTAAGAGAATGCATTGAGCGGGAAGGAGCCGATACGATTGCCGCGTATATTGCAGAGCCCGTGCAGGGAGCGGGAGGAGTAAATATTGCTCCTGACGGCTACTTCCAAGAAATCAGAAAAATTTGCGATGATTTCAATGTACTGTTTATTGCCGACGAAGTCATTACTGGTTTTGGACGGACGGGCAAGATGTTTGGATGCGACCATTACAACGTTGTCCCGGATATGATGTTGGTTGCAAAAGGAATCACAAGCGGCTATATCCCGCTTGGCGCTGTCATTGTTACAGATACTATTCACAAACAGCTAGTGGAAAAATCAGAGGGAGTGCTTTTACATGGTTATACATACAGCGGTCATCCAACATCGTGCGCGGTAGCACTCAAAAACTTGGAAATTATCGAAAATGAAAACCTCATTGAGAATGCAAGATTAATGGGTGAAGAATTGTTGAAAGGATTAAAGAAGCTCCAACCAGAAACAAAGATTGTTGGAGAAGTCAGGGGTCTCGGTTTAATCGGCGCAGTTGAAATCATCGATCCTGCAACAAACCGTCGCTTTCCATCGCCGATCGCCCCGCTTATCGGCATCGAAGCGGCCAAGCGGGGGCTAATTGTGCGCACAGTTGTATTTGAAGGAATGGATACCATTGTCTTTTCACCGCCGCTCGTGATTAACAAACAGGAAATGAATGAACTCGTATCCATTTTAAAGGATTCCATTTTAGAGGTGGAAAAAAGTTGTAAATAAAACAGCAACAAACGGGAATGATTCCTTAGTATGGGTCATCCCTGTTTGTACGCTTCGTATTGTTTATATAAATCTTTTAAAGCGGCAACAAGCGCATTGTTCGCTTTGCCGAGATAGCTGCTAGTTAATTGTTCAAGCGGTTTATCGATCCCGTCCTGTAAACTGTGTCCGCGAAGAAGTTTGGAAATAAATTCCCTGCCGTGCTCAGTTGCGAGCGTACAAGAAGCCTCAATGATGACTCCATATTTCCGATCCATTTCCACCGTAATCGTTAACGTATCAAAAATACTTTTTGCTGCCATTCCAGAAGGAAGTTTGGCATGTCCTGCAATAAAAACCGTGTTCATCTACATTCTCCTCACCATACTAAAGAATTTTGTTATGAATAATTTTATTAAACCATATCATTCTTTGAAAAGAACAGTGAAAATTTTGCCTAAACAACAAATAATTTTTAGAAAAATTAATATCTATAATTATAGTAGATACAGTTGAAATATAGTGATTAACCGGCCTTACAACAGGAATGCGTACATTTTAAAAAGAAAGGACGGTTGGAAAATGAATTTTGAATTATCAGCTGAACAGCAAATGATTCAGAAACTGGTTCATGAGTTTGCGGATGAAGAGGTAGCACCGGAAGCAGACGAACGGGATCGAAAAAAGGAGTTTCCTATAGATGTATTCAAAATGCATTTTTAGATGAAAGTACAATTGTGAAATATTTACAAGTAAAAAAACAGGAGGGCGCTGAAATGAATAAAGTTACCGTAAGCATGGCAGGAAGTGTTTGGAAAATACTTGTCAAGACTGGTGATCTTGTTGAAGAAGGACAGGAGGTTCTGATTTTGGAATCAATGAAAATGGAAATTCCCATCACATCTGAAATGAAAGGAACCGTAAAAGAAGTGAAAGTGAAGGAAGGAGATTTTGTCAATGAAGACGATGTATTAATTGAACTGGATGGATAAGGGCGGTGTGGCTGCCGATATCACCCAAACGGCAGCCAATAGCAGCACTTTTTTACAACAAACAAAGTTATGTTGTTTAATGTATAATGAAAGATGGTTTTCAATAAGTCTTTTTTTACAGAAACGAAGGTAGAAATGATGACAACAACAGTAGAGTACATAAAAGAATGGCAGCAAGCACTCCAAAATGAAATCATGCACTTGAAGAAATACGGCAGTAATAAGATGGTTATAACAAACGGAAGATTGGTCACTGCCGATGGTTCATTCACCTATTATTTCGATACAGTGATACCTCTAAAAATTCCGGCAGGATCCACTATCCGCCTTGAATGGGGGAGCAGCCGGCAGCAAGGACGAGTGTTGTCCGCAGAAGGAGGCGGAATCATCCTTTCTCTGGAAACATCATTCGGAGATTTAATTGGAGAAGCCTATCTTTACCACGATCCATGGGAGCTGCTGGAACAGTTGATTGAGCGTTTAGATGAGATCAAGAAAACAAAGCAAAAACGGCTGCGAATAAAAAAATTAATGGATCCCTCCATGCCGCCAAAACATCCAGTGGAAAAAATTACTGGAGCGATTCATGAATTGCTGTTACGCTCAAAGTACAATCCTGTTACGTTTGTATGGGGTCCGCCGGGAACGGGGAAGACGTACACCTTGGCACGGACAGCTGCACACAAGTACTTTAAAGAGAAACGGGTTCTTCTTTTGTCACACAGCAATCAAGCAGTTGATGTCCTTGTCGGCGAGATATCTACATTTATTGAAAAAAAAGGGCGGAGCAGGGAGGGGGATGTTCTTCGCTATGGAAACAATTTCGGTGAAACGTTTCGTCCGCAGACAGCATTGACCACCTCACAGCTTCTGGAAAAAGAAGATCCGCTTCTTGCCGATAACAGATCAAAACTGATCGAAGAAAGACGGCAGCTAAAACAGGATTTGGGACGATCCTTTAGCAAGCGGGATTCGGAAAAGCTAGTGGAGCTGGAAACAAAAATTACGCGAGTTCTGGAAAAAATCCGGCAAAAAGAGTTTGAGTTTGTCAAAAATGCCTATATTGTTGGCACTACCTTAGCAAAGGCTGCGAGTGATCCGGCAATTTATGAAAAAGAGTTTGACCTTGTAATGGTGGATGAAGCCAGCATGGCATACGTACCGCAAGTTGCTTTTGCATCAACCCTTGCAAAGCGTTTAATTGTGTGTGGAGATTTTAAACAATTGCCGCCAATCGCTGCTTCCCGTGATCCGCTTGTAACAACATGGCTAAAAGAAGATATTTTTCATAAATCTGGCGTTACGGAATCTGTTCATGATGGAAAGCTTCATCCGCAGCTATTTTTGCTGAAAGAACAGCGGCGAATGCATCCTGAAATTTCAGCATTCACCAATCAATATATTTATCAGTCGCTCGTCGGCGATCATCCGAGCGTTGTAAAAAGCAGAACGGAAATAATGGATTCGAATCCGTTTCCAGGCCGGGCATCCGTTTTGATTGATACAAGTCGCACGGGCGCTTATTGCTTCCACGAACGCACCTCTAATTCAAGGATCAATCTTTGGCATTTGCTGCTTTCGTTTCAGTTGCTTCATGAAGCATATTGTGCTGGAGCAAGATCGATTGGCTATGTAACGCCGTACCGTGCCCAGGCAGCCGCAATGGATTTATTGCTTCAAGATGTATATATGAAAGAGCGGTTAACAGCTGATATCATTTCAGCTACTGTCCATCGTTTTCAAGGCAGTGAACGCGATGTCATGATTTTTGACACTGTGGACAGTGCACCGCTAGAGCGTGCCGGTATGCTTTTGACTGGCAGGGATAGCGAACGCCTGATTAATGTAGCAATCACAAGAACAAAAGGGAAATTTCTCCATGTTACAGATCAAAATTTTATTAAAAAACATGTTTATCGTGGAAAAACATTACGTCAACTTGTAGACTATCAGGAAAAAAAACGGCAGGTCATTGGGAAGAAGGAGATTGGGTCATGGGTGCAAAACCAGCATTCCCGATTACAATGGATGCACGCACTTAAATTGGAGCGTGTTTTTCACGATTTAACAGGTGCCCGTTCGGTCGTTCTTTCTTTGCCGGAACATACCATGCTTCCAAACCATTGGATTGAAAAACTGAAAGGGAAAAACTTGACAGTGATTTCGACTAATCCATGGTCAGAGCTTCAACCAAACAACCAGATCAGCATTGGTCTGACATTTCCGTTTATTCTAATTGATGGTCATCTATTGTGGCTCGGACTCCCGTTAGAAGGAGCGGTTGGCATGCAGCCACCCTCCATTGCGGTAAGACTAGATTCGGAAAGGGTATGTGAATATTTGCTTCGTCAGTTTCAAATGGGTGAATAATTACAACCTTGGACTGTTTTTAGTATGGATTCTTGTCGTACTGCCCAAATGATAAAAAAGGTGCCGGACGAAACATCTGGCACCCTTGATCCTTTCGATCCGAACTGGTTAAGGTCCCGCAACAAGCGAAGTGTTCGAAAGGATCCTCTTTATTATATGGAATTCACTTGTTTTTATGCTATTGGTTTGCTTCTTTTACCAATGCTTTTTCCGAAGCTGCGTTTCCTCGTGATTTACGGATAAAGAAAGACAGTACAAACGCTGCAATGGTCATGTAGGTGGCAATCAGAAATGCATCATTTATCCCCATAACGGTTCCTTGGTTAATTGCTTGAGCCATATGCACCTTATCGGTTGGCAAAATACGCTGCTGAATAACAATGTTTTTTACATAAGCTTTCCCCTGATTGGTCATAATCGATACGAAAAATGCCATACCGACTGCACCGGCAACCATTCTTAATGTATTAACCATTGCCGTTCCATGGCGATTTAAATCTTGGGTAAGATCATTTAAACCAGCTGTAAAGATCGGCATCATTAACAACGAGATACCGAACATTCGGATTGTATACACCGTGATCACATAATTAAAAGTTGTGTTGGTTGTAAGCCTCGCTAAGGCATACGTTGTGACTATCATAATAGCTAAGCCCGTGACTGCAAGCCATTTCGCCCCATATTTGTCAAATAGCTTTCCAGTGATCGGTGACATGATTCCCATTATTACCCCGCCAGGCAGCAGCATGAAACCTGCTTCAAGCGGTGAAAAACCGCGAATGTTTTGCAGATAGATTGGCATGATAATCATTCCGGCAAATAATGCCATCGTCACGATCATGTTGATAATCGTCGTTAACGTAAACAGTGAGAATCGAAAAATCCGAAATTCCAGAATCGGATGACTGACGGTGAGCTGTCGAAAGACAAACAAGATGATACTGACGGCACCGACAATAAATAATGTGACGACTTCCGGATGGGTCCAGCCTTTTGTACCGCCTGTTGAAAAACCATAGAGAATGCCGCCAAAACCAATCGTTGATAAAATAACACCCCATACATCCAACTTTGGCCGGCCAGTTTTTGTTACATTTTTTACAAGAAAGATGGCAACAAGAAAATCTAACAAGGCAATCGGCGAAAGAATATAAAACAATAAACGCCATGAATGGGATTCAATAATCCAGCCTGCAAC
>JAKACS010000199.1 GCA_021821235.1 Bacillota bacterium | reverse complement strand
CGCTTGCGCAAGGATGCGCTGACGTCGATGTTGCCACAGGACGTGGCGTTCTTAGTCGACGATCCTTACTTGATTAACGTTGGCTGATGCTGCTCAAAAAAAGCAGACATCATGATTATTTGTTGACGTAATTGTTTGTTTAGTTTTCAAAGAACAATTATTTTATTCTCCATCGCTTTAGGAGCGACCTTTTTAATATATCATCTTCCGCTTTCGATGTCAATAACTTTTTTCTCAAAGTTTTTATCGTCAGCAGCGACGTTTATTAATATACCAAGATAATAGATCAAAGTCAACATCTTTTCAAAAAAATTATCCTTTCTTTTCTCGCCAAATATATTTTAAACACTCCTTTTGACTTGCAACCCGTTTAAATAATCCAAATAAGATTTTATATCTTTCAGCCATTGCTCTTTTCACAATGGGATCGATCCGTTGATCCCCGAAATCAAACAAAATTTCATCCATTTCCCGCTTTACCAAGTACTCAATTTCTTTTACCTCTTTTTCAGTGATTAACAACCCAAGCATACGATCACTCCCACATTGTCGTGATAGTATTCTTTTCATTTCGGGCAATTTTTATAATCATATTTTAAAAAATAACTGAATACGTATGAGACAAGGATCGTAATGGACGAGGTGGTCATGATGAATTTCTTTTTTGTATTGAATGGAAAAGTCTTAAAGCAGCTATCTTTAATTGTCATTGCAGCTTTTTTTGCAGCTTGGTTTTTGTATTTAAACAACAACATGGTTCAGCTGCCTGTATTTTCGACAAAAGATGGACCAAAGGCTGTCTATCGAGGGGAAAAAGATATTGCTCTGACATTCAACATTGGCTGGGGTGATGAAAAAGCAGGACCGATTTTGGATGAATTAGAAAAGCAAAATGTAAAATCGGCGACCTTTTTTCTAGCTGGGTCATGGGCAGAAGGACATCCTGATCTTGTCAACCGAATTACAAAAAAAGGCTATGAGATTGGTTTGCTGGGCTACAACTATGAAGACTATTCAAAATTAGAAGATGCAAAAATACGTAAAGACATATCAAAGGGACAAGAAGCTTTTCGAAAATTAAACCTTAAAAACATTAAACTTCTTCGCGCACCGACAGGTCATTTTGATGAACGGACATTAAAGATTGCTCAGCAGTACGGGTTAACGGTTGTTCATTGGAGCATCGACTCCCAAGACTGGACGAATCCGGGGGTTAAAGCAATTGCAGCAAATGTAAACAAGGCCAAAAAAGGTGATATCGTGCTTCTTCATGCTTCTGATTCAGCAAAGCAAACTGCAAAGGCGCTGCCGCTCATTCTTACGGAAATTCAGCAAAAAGGTCTTAAGATGGTGACTGTTTCAGAAATGATTGCTAATGGCAGTGCACAATCACGGGAGATCAATTAATACGGAACAAAAAGCGCTAATGCAAGGTTATTCACATCGTAATTTCCAAGACCGCAAAAAAAGTAAAGGTGAGCCGAACTGCGATCCATCGGCACACCTTTATTTTTTCTATAAACGCCAGTACATCATCTGTCTATCACTATTTTTCCGAGGGTTCGTGGGGATTTCGAACAATCGTTAAATAAACTTGCTTTTCGCTTGCTTGTTTTCCCCTGATTTTTGGGCAAGTACTTCCCGTTGTTGAACAGATTGGGCATTTAATTTATGAAGAATCAACAATTGGTATGCATTGCAAGCAAGCAGTGCAAAAGCCATGAGGTAAAGCCAGCTGTGGTCATTTACTCTTAATGCCGGCATCCACTCGACGATCGTTGCAACAATCATAAAAAAAGGGCAGGAATAAACGCAGCCTTGTTCGTCTGTTTCATTTTCAACCAGGCAGTTAGGATACCGGCAGCCAAGGGAATTGCAGCGAGGCCAATATAGGGTATGAGACTTTCACCTGCTTTTGCAAAAGCCTGGTAACGGAAATAAACTAAATCAAACAGGGCAAAAATCAACAGAACCATTTGAACTGAATTCCAAAAAGATTTAAAAATCCCAAGGCCAAACCGGTGGATCGTCAGATAGGCGAAAAAACCCATCTGGCTAATTACGCTAAACAAAAAACCCATGCCTACCAGCCAAACAATCGTTGAAATAATATTGAAAACCTTAACCTCCGTAAAATACGGCATAAATTCATTCCAATGGACAACAAAACCGACAATTGCCGTTGTCAATCCGCCGATGACTAACGTTTTCAAGAAGAGTTTTACCCAATTTCGGCTCGTCACGCTCGTACCCCCATAAACGTAGATTCCCTTCCTTCGATTGTATCAATCCAAGGGTGAAAAATCTATATTTTCCATTACTCGAACGAATAATATTTGCCGATTTTCTTCATTCTAAAATCAAGGATTCATATGCGAAAGGAACTTGGATATGAAAATAATTCACCTATTGCCATCTTTAGTTCTAATACTTGTTTTGGCTAGTTGTTCTTCCGGCGATTCAAGCGGAGCATCACAGCTTGACTACGATCAAACAAAAAAAATGGTTGTTGACATTCTGAAAACAGACGATGGCAAAAAAGCCATCCAAGACGTGATGTCAGACGAAAAAGTGAAAGAAAAGCTAGTCATGGATCAAAAGGTTGTTTCCGATACGATCCAACAAACGCTTACTTCTGATAAAGCCGTTGAGTTTTGGAAAAAAACGTTCAGCGACTCTAAATTCGCTGAGGGTGTTGCCAAAAATATGCGGACCGAAAACGAGAAACTGCTCAAAGACTTGATGAATGACCCCGAATATCGGGCAATGATGATCCAAGTTTTTAAAGAACCGGAAATTCAAAAAGAAATGGCAGACGCTTTAAAAAGCAAAGACTACCGTGCCCATCTTCAAAGCGTTATTACTGAAACAATGGATAGCCCGCTTTTCAAAACAAAAATGGAAGAAATTTTAATAAAAGCGGCCAATGAATTAAACAAAGGAAAATCGACTGGTTCACAATCAGGCGGTCAGCAAAGTCAAAGCGGCAGTACTTGATGCACTCTTGGCTCCTACTTATGTTCGCCCGCTGCAGAAGACAAACTTAATGCAAAAAAACCATTCCCCGTAAACAAAGGAATGGTTTTTTAATTTGATTTACTTTTCTAAACGATCAATAACTTTTCCAGCAATATCAAGATAAACTTTTCCAAGCGGGTGATCTTCTTTATAAATAGAAGGGGCAAAATCCCGTTCATCCCAATCAGGCTGTGCAAGCGGCAGTTGACCGAGTACTTCAGTGTTTAACTCTTCAGCTAATTTTTCTCCGCCACCCTTGCCAAACACATATTCTTTTTCACCGGTAACTTTGCTTTCAAAATAGGACATGTTTTCAATTACGCCTAGGATTTCATGTTCCGTTCTCAAGGCCATCGCACCGGCACGCGCAGCAACAAATGCAGCTGTCGCATGAGGGGTTGTTACAATAATTTCCTTGCACGATGGAAGCATGGTATGGACGTCGAGCGCAACATCCCCTGTTCCCGGAGGCAAGTCTAACAACAAGTAGTCAAGTTCTTCCCACTCTACTTCATGGAAGAAACTGTTCAACATTTTCCCAAGCATAGGGCCACGCCAAATAATCGGAGCATTGTCTTCCACAAAGAAGCCCATCGAGATCACCTGAACGCCATATCGCTCGACTGGGATAATTTTTTCGCCGCGTACAACCGGTCTTTTCGTAATCCCCATCATATCAGGGACACTAAAGCCATAAATATCGGCATCAATCAAACCAACTTTTTTTCCTAAACGGGCTAAAGAAACGGCCAAATTAACGGATACGGTTGACTTTCCAACTCCACCTTTTCCGCTTGCGATTGCAATAAAGGTCGTTTTACTGCCCGGTGCGAGCAGCCCCTGTTCTTTTGCTTCACCAGCTGTAGCTTCGCGGTGTTTCGCCAATACTTCTTCAGGGAGCTGTCCAAAGCGGATACCTACGGTTGCTGCTCCAGCTTCTTTTAGCAGATTGACAACTTGAGTCTGAAGCTGAAGCTGTTCGGCCGTACCCGTTTTGGCAATGTCAATTTTTACACTGACATGATTTTTTTCTTCCTTGATTTTCACTTCTTCAATGGCGTTTAATTCAGCCAATGGTTTATGTAAGAATGGTTCTTTTAATCCGCCGAGAATTTCACGGATCCTTGCTTCAGTAAACATAATCGACACCCACCTTTGTAAGATAAATACTATTTTAAAGTATACCATATAGTTAAAAAGAAACAGTTAACTGCATCACTTTATTTTTTCATGACCCCATTTCCACTGCAACCATTTTGCCCAAAAATCAGCAAAAGAAAACTCGCCTAATTGGCGAGTTGAACAATTCCCTTTTTAATCACTTTTTTCTTTTATTGTTTTTTCGTTTGAAAAATATCGATTGATTCCTTTATAGATGGAAATGGCCACTTTTTCCTGGTAGGAACCCTTTTTTAGATTCGTTTTTTCAGTTGGGTTGGAAAGGAACCCAACTTCCACTAACGCCCCTGGCTTGTTGGCATTTTTTAAAATATACACCTGATTCAGCGGCTTTGCCTTTCTCGTGGTGTTCTCTAAATTTTGGCGCAGCTCATCTTGAATAAAGGTGGCCGCACGTTCATTCTCGCTATGCTGTGTTGCATAAAATGTTTGGGCACCACTCCATCTTGAAGAAGGGATTGCATTCAAATGGATGCTGACGAATAAATCAATGTCTGATTGGTTAATCATCTTCAATCGTTTTTTCAAGTCCTCAATTTTTCGCCTGCTGTACCCTCTTGTACCTGGATCGGCTAAATCCTTATCTGTCTCTCTTGTCATGATTACAAGAGCCCCTTGCTGCTGCAAATAGTCCCTGATCTTCAAACTGATGTCTAGTGCAATATCTTTTTCAAGTGTTTTCTTATCGCCAGCTCCGCCATCCGGCCCGCCATGCCCAGGGTCAAGCAAGATGATTTTCCCGTTTAACGGAAGATTCCAGGCGTTCCATGATTTATTTTCAATAAAATCATATTGTAAAATAAAAAACAAAACAATCAATCCGGTTATAAAGCTTATGATTTTCAACCGTTTTTTCAGCAAGCCAACCATCCTTCCCGCTCGTCCCTATTCAGTTACACTATATGGGACAAGGGGGAATTTTAGAACTGGCAGATGAGGCTTTTAAAATCAGAACTTAATGCAGGCGCAGTCTATGACGGCGCTCCCCTTTGTCAAAACCGTCTTTCCACCATGCATAAACATATTGTTCACAGTTATAATAAAGCGACTCACTTAATGAGCCTTCTTCACCATTCCCCCAATAAAGCAGGAAATTGTATAATGTATCGATTAAATGCTTTTCTTCGTAAAAACAGCGCTGCCTTACTTGCTCAACTGTTTCTCCATAGTAGCCAAATTTGCTGAATTTTGCCCCAAGCAGATAGGCCTCAAGCGCAAGATCATAACAGGCTTCTTCAATTCCCGTATTCATCAGCATGTTTGAAGCGACTCTGGTGGATCCAAAATAGTGGTTAACCCTTTCTTTCAGCATAGAAAGCGATAAATCCCTTAGAACGGAACGTTCATATTTTATTTGTTTTTCACGCCGTTTATCTTTCAGTGTGGTAATCACATTCACGGTTTTTCACCTCGAAAAAACTGTTCTGTTTCGAATTCGGCACTGTACCTCTAGTCAGTGCCCCTTAAGAACTAGTTTTCAACGCCACCTAAAAAGAAATGCAGCGAAAACAACGAATTCCATTTCCAATTTTTTTAGGAAAAGAGGATAGGTTTTAGCGGAAATTGTAATGAAGGAAGAACCCAAAATCATTTCGCTTAAACAATTTGCTTATACTTCAAAGTGTACATGTACATATTTTATATAAAATGATTAAGGAGAGGCTTATTTTGAGCAAAGTTTGTAGTATTGTTTATATAAATACGGTATCTGGAGGAATTGTAAATTTTGGTGGCGCAATTAAAATTGCACCAATTTCGATCACGAAAAGCACAACAGGTTCTCCTCCATCAACTTCAGGATCGACGAGTTCCACATTAAGTTCAATTGGTAATATCGCTGGTGGGTTGGGTTAGAAACCACCCCACTATCTTCCTCCCCTTTAAATCCCAATTAAATGAAAACTCGCCGACTGGCGAAATGTCCTTTAAATTTGTGCCTGAATCGCGACTACGTATCAAGAACTACTGGTTGGGAAGATAGGTTAGAATCGACTGTATTCGTCACACTTGGACCACTAATACTAAATCCTACAACAGTGGTGTGTCCACCGCCGGCACCCGCGGCGGTTTTTGAAATATTTTTTGGAGAAAGATAAACTGCGCCGCCAACTGTAAT
>JAKACS010000198.1 GCA_021821235.1 Bacillota bacterium | reverse complement strand
CCGGAGATTTAGCTAAGCGCAAACTTTTTCCTTCTCTGTATCGCTTATTTGAGAGAGGACGATTGTCTGAACAATTTGCCGTAGTTGGGGTGGCAAGGCGCCCCCTTTCGAATGATGAGTTTCAGCAGTCGGTAAAAGATTCCGTTCAATCGGCTTTAGGAAAAGATGAGCGAATCGATGAATTTGCTTCCCACTTTTATTATCACTCACATGATGTTACAAACTCAAGCTCATACCAAACGTTAAAAACCATGGCGAATGAACTTGACGAGCATTACCATTTAGAAGGAAACCGGATCTTTTATCTTGCAATGGCGCCTGAATTTTTCGGGACAATCGCCTTACATTTAAAATCAGACGGCCTAACCGATGTAACAGGCTTCAAGCGGCTTGTGATCGAAAAGCCATTTGGCCATGATTTGGCTTCGGCAAAAGAACTAAACGAGCAAATTCGCACGGCATTTTCTGAAGATGAGGTGTACCGGATTGATCACTATCTAGGAAAAGAAATGGTCCGCAATATCGAAGTAATCCGGTTTGCCAACGCCATTTTTGAACCGCTGTGGAACAACCGCTATATCTCAAATATCCAAATCACTTCAAGCGAAACTCTTGGAGTGGAAGAGCGTGGGCGCTATTATGAAACAAGCGGAGCGCTAAGGGATATGCTGCAAAACCATATGATGCAAATGGTTGCCTTGCTTGCAATGGAACCGCCAATCAAACTGACAACCGACGAAATTCGTGCGGAAAAAGTAAGAGTGTTCCGTGCCGTTCGAAACGTTGAAGGCGAAGATGTCCATAATTACTTTGTCCGCGGCCAATATGGTGAGGGAATGATCGAGGGTAAACAAGTACCCGCCTATCGCGATGAACCAATGGTTGACAAAGAATCCAATACGGAAACCTTTGTAGCTGGAAAAGTCATGATTGACAATTTCCGCTGGGCTGGAGTTCCATTTTACATTCGCACGGGAAAAAGAATGACGACGAAATCAACGAAAATTGTCGTTCAATTTAAAGATATCCCAATGAATCTTTACTATCAGACAGAAAAAGAATTGAACCCAAACCTTCTTGTCATTCACATTCAGCCTGAAGAAGGCATTACGTTGCATTTAAATGCAAAAAAAGCAGGCGGACATTTGGATGCACAAGAAGTAAAGCTGAGCTTTGCCAACAGTGGAGTAAATGCAATGAACACGCCTGAAGGATATGAAAAGCTGCTTTACGACTGCATGCGCGGTGACGCAACGAACTTTACACACTGGGATGAAGTTGCCTATTCCTGGAATTTTGTTGACAAAATTTCAGCCGTCTGGGAAAAGAGCAAAGAAAACTTTCCGAACTATGAATCCGGTTCAATGGGTCCGAAAGCGGCAGATGAGCTTTTGGAAAAAGACGGCTTCTTCTGGTGGCCTGTAACCGATCTGGATGTGGACAATTGCGCAGGAAATTAAGAGAAAAAAGCACATGTAGTATTTACATGTGCTTTTTTTCTTTTAGACGGTCTTTTTTATTCTTCTTTGTGATCTGTATGTTTCGGAAAGGAACGCAAAAAATCTTTATTGAAGCTTGTTTCCGTTCCAATGTGAAATTCTGGATCCACTTGATGCAGGCCTGCTGTTTCAATAATATTTTTCCCATATTTCGTCCGGAGTTCGGACATCGCTTTATATAATGGTTCTTTCTGGGCTTCTTTTTCAAATGAAAACAAATCAAGCTGCTTGAAGGCGTGCTCCTGATCAACAAGATCAAAACCGGTGATTCCCAGGAGCCGAACGGGATCGCCGCTCCAATGCTTAAGAAGCAGCATCTTAGCCAGCTCACCGATCTCTTCTTTTCGGCTGACCGCGTTTTCTAGCTTTTTACTTCTCGTAATCGTTTTCCGATTTTTGTAACGAATCGTAATCCCAAGCGTGGCGGCAAAAACATTTTTCCGTTTTAGTCGCGTTGAAACCTTCTCGGCCAACGAATCCAAAACCGAAAATAATTCTTGCTGATTGGCAATATCTTTTGGCAAGGTCGTTGAATTGCCAATGCTTTTAAAATCAGAAACAGACTCGGGATCTACAGGCCGATGATCAATTCCATTCGCTCGTTCTTTTAAGCGGATCCCGTTGATACCAAGCAGCGCTTTTAGTTGAATTTCATTTCCATTTGCTAAATCTCCAATGGTACGTATTCCGATTTCCTCCAGCTTGCCTGCCGTTTTTTTACCGACACCGTGCATTTCAGCTGCAGCTAATGGCCAAAGTATCTTCTTTATATCCCGTTTGCGGAGCACGGTGATGCCGAGCGGCTTTTTCATATCGGAAGCCATTTTCGCTAAAAACTTATTCGGTGCCACGCCAATACTACAGGGCAAATCCAGTTCGTTCAAAATACGTTTCTGGATACTTTCAGCAATTTCAAGCGGTGCTCCAAGTTCAAAGCTTTCGGTTATATCAAGGTACCCTTCGTCAATGGAAACAGGCTCCACCAAATGAGTATACTGTCTTAAAAGTTCAAACATCCCAATCGATGCGGCCCGGTAGCGGTCAAAATTTGGCGGCTTTACAATTAACTGTGGACAAAGTTTCTTTGCTTCCCAGAGCGGCATTGTTGTTTTTACGCCAAACTTTCTCGCTTCATAGCTGCATGTAACAATGATTCCCCTGCGTTCCTCTACATTTCCGGCAATCGCAAGCGGCTTTCCTTTTAAAGTAGGATCATATGCCATTTCAACAGAGGCGTAAAAACTGTTCATATCAACATGTAAAATGACTCTTCCTTTTTTCGGATACATTTCATTCATCCACGGACACATCCTATAATCCATCAACCTTCTATTTGATTGTAACAAAAATCAAATAAAAGAAGCCACCGATTACTGGTGACTTTGCAAATAGTTCTGCAGTTCGTTGATGCCATCTAAAGAACCAACCAATTGCGCAGGATCAATCAAGGTTACAAGTCCGCTTTCAAGGCTTGCTACACCGGAAATATAGGCTGTCTGATGCGTTGCAATCAGCGGAATTTGTTTCATTTTTTCAGAAGCGATTTCAATAATTTCCTTTACCTCCGTAACCAGAACCGCAAGGGACAGTACATTTGTTTGAATGACTACAAATCTCGCATTCTCATTGATGTCAAGATACCGGTGATAGAATATATATTCAAGATCAACAATTGGAAACAGTTCATCTCTTATTTCGATCATACCTTTTACATAATCAGGCATTTGCGGAATAGGGGTAATCTCCGTTAATTTTTCAATTGAAACAACATCTTGAAGCGGAACGCCATACTCTTCATTCCCCGCTTTAAAAATAACATATTTATTCATTGCAGCTAGCAGACCTCCTAAAAAATGATCGTATATATTTTAACAATACTATACCATGACTTGTACAAATAGAGTGTTAATTTTATAAAAACAAAGAGATACATGCCTATAAACTGGATAATTCAACACATAAATTATATACTTGGTTTTAATCACAATTAAGGAAAGAAGGGGGAAAAATATGTCCAATAAGCACCATGACCATATTGAAAAACACTTCACAGCGTCTGATTTGATCCGTGATATTGTCATTGGAATGTCTGATGGTCTTACCGTGCCTTTTGCCCTTGCAGCTGGTTTATCAGGTTCCGTGGCATCAACGGCTTTGATTTTAACAGCGGGGTCAGCTGAAATTGCAGCCGGGGCTATTGCCATGGGATTAGGCGGCTATCTTGCAGCCCGAACCGAAGCAGAGCATTATGATACAGAGTTGAAGCGTGAATGGCGTGAGATCGAAGTTGTTCCTGAAAGAGAAGAAGAAGAAGTGGCTGAAATTTTTCGCGAATACGAATTGGAAGAAGAACAAATTCAGTCGATTATTGCTACATTAAAAAAGAAACCCGAGAAGTGGGTGGATCTGATGATGAGATTTGAACTGGGCTTAGAAAAGCCAGATCCAAGCCGGGCGCGAAACAGCGCGATTACCATTGCGCTTTCGTATATTTTAGGCGGACTTGTTCCTTTGCTTCCCTACTTTTTTATGGCACAGCCGATTGCAGGCTTAAAGGTATCAGCCATTATTACATTAATCGCCCTTGCCATTTTTGGATATGTAAAAGGACGGTTTACCGGGACTTCCCCATGGAAAAGTTCTTTCCAAACAACAGTCGTCGGCGGCCTTGCCGCAGGAGCAGCGTTCCTACTCGCCCGGCTAATTTCCTAGAAATATACATATACCCTAAAACGGCGAACTTGTTAAAAAACTCCACAAAAATAGCACAGGAATTCCTGTGCTATTTTTTTCATCCTTAATCTGCATATTGATGAACGACTTCATCAATGATGGCAAGAACCATCTCTCCAAGCTTGTATAATTCCTCAAGCGGCATGCGTTCATTTGTTGTATGGATATCTTCATAACCGACAGCGAGGTTGACAGTTGGAATATTGAAGCCGGCAATAACATTAGCATCGCTGCCGCCGCCGCTTTTTTGCAATTCACAGCTGCGGCCGATTTTAGCTGCCGCTTTGCGGGCAATTTCCACAACTTGATCCCCTGCACCAAATTTAAAGCCAGGGTACATTACCTGTACATCCACTTCTGCTCTTCCGCCCATTTGCTCTGCAACGGATTCAAATGCTACTTTCATTTTTTCCACTTGCACTTCCATTTTTTCTGGTACAAGAGAACGTGCCTCTGCTAAAATATCCACACGATCGCAGACAATGTTTGTTGCCGTACCGCCTTCAAAGCGGCCAATATTTGCCGTTGTTTCTTCATCAATCCGTCCAAGCGGCATTTTGGCAATCGCTTTTGCCGCAATCGTAATCGCAGAAACTCCCTTTTCAGGTGCGACCCCGGCATGGGCCGTTTTTCCATAAATAGTTGATTTTACTTTTGCTTGCGTTGGAGCTGCGACAACGACATTACCAACTTTCCCGTCACTGTCAAGCGCATAGCCATACTTTGCTTTTAATAAGGATGGATCCAGTACTTTCGCACCGACAAGACCTGATTCTTCACCGACTGTAATCACAAATTGAATCGTTCCATGCGGAAGGTTTTGTTCTTTTAACACGCGAATGACCTCAAGCATGACAGAGAGTCCTGTCTTATCATCCGCCCCCAAAATCGTTGTACCATCGGTAACAACATAGCCATCCTTAATCGATGGTTTCACTCCTTTTGCAGGTGTCACCGTATCCATATGAGAAGTAAAATAGATTGTGTCTACTCCTTCTTTTGTTCCTTTTAGCGTACAAATCATATTACCGGCACCATGACCTGTTTTTGCCGTCGTATCGTCTTCGATAACGTCAAGACCTAAATCGGCAAATTTTTGCTTTAACACTTTGGCAATTTCTGTTTCGAATTTCGTTTCCGAATCGATTTGGACAAGTTCTAAAAACTCATTTAAAAGTCGTTCCTGGTTAATCATCTGCAAACCTCCAAATATGTACTCATTATTTTAGTATACCTTTTCCCCTACTCGGCTTCAAATTTAAGAAGCCGGTTAAAGAGGAATATTTCCGTGTTTTCTGGCAGGTCTTGATTCTTTTTTATTTCGAAGCATCTCGAGTGCTTGGATGATTTTTATCCGTGTTTCCCTCGGATCAATCACATCATCCACCATTCCGCGGGCTGCAGCGATGTACGGGTTGGCGAATTTATCACGGTATTCGGCGATTTTTTGCTGACGGACGAATTCTGGATTTTCACTATTCTGGATCTCTTTTGAAAAAATAATATTTGCTGCTCCTTCAGCTCCCATGACCGCAATTTCGGCATTTGGCCAGGCAAACACAAGATCGGCGCCAATCGATTTGCTGTTTAATGCCACATATGCGCCACCAAATGCTTTACGCATAATAATCGTTAATTTAGGTACGGTCGCTTCTGAATAGGCAAATAAGATTTTCGCGCCATGGCGGATGATGCCGCCGTGTTCCTGCTTAACCCCTGGGAAAAAGCCTGTCACATCTTCAAACGTAATAATCGGAATATTGAAGGAATCGCAAAAACGGATAAACCTTGAAGCCTTATCAGAAGAATCAATGTCAAGGCCACCTGCCATGAACTTTGGCTGATTGCAAACAAGGCCAATGGTTTCACCTTTGACTCTGGCAAAACCAACCACAATGTTTTTCGCAAAATCTTTGTGGATCTCCATGAATTTGCCTTCGTCGGCAACTTGTTCAATCACTTTGCGTACATCATATGGACGAACGGCATCAAAGGGAACAAGATCTGCCAAATCTGGACGGTAATCAAATTCATCTTTTGCTGCTGATAGTACCGGCGTCTTTTCTTCATTGTTTTGCGGGAGAT
>JAKACS010000197.1 GCA_021821235.1 Bacillota bacterium | reverse complement strand
TTCTTTTTTCTGTATTTTATCATACTCACTGGTATAAAGTGAAACGTCGACGTTCGATAATGCGGGAAAAAAACAAAGGCAGGATCCGCGTGGAATCCTGCCCTTTTGAAGGGGAAATGCTTCTAGAAATACGTTTTTTACAGGTCTCTTTCTTTGACAAACACCTCATTTGTTATGGTAGTGTTCGGTAAAGAGTGACTTTGTTCAAACTGACCATCCCCAATTCTTTTTCAGCTAAAAGATAAATTCAACTTTGCCATTAGGGCTGTCCTTATCGGCTAACCCAGCGGCGCGTTTTCAATTATCGTTTTGATACACAAAAAGCGGTTGATGGATCTTTGATAAACACCTCATTTCAAGTAATGAAGCCGTTTATTCTCTCAATAAACAGTCTGGTGTTATCTGAACATCAAATGGTTATATGCGTTGTGCAAAACAACCATCCCCTTAAGATAAACGTCTAAAAGCTACCGAATTGAATGAACCTTGTCTGCGACAGACACCTCATTTCAATTGTTGATGATTTTCATCATCACTTGTTTTCCCCTTCGAAGATTATCATGCCCGATTGTAAAAAGAATATACTTCATTATTTTAGCTGTGTATTTCCGCTCCAATAAGCTTTCATTTTATTTTATGCGAGGCAATTGGTAAAATAAAAACAAAACAAGATTTGGAAGGACGTTTTAGGATGCCTTTAGTATCGATTGAAAATGTAACAGGCGGCTATACAAGAAACCCTGTTTTAAAAGATGTTTCGTTTGCAATCAACGAGAAGGAAATCGTGGGCTTGATCGGCTTAAATGGAGCGGGAAAAAGCACGACAATCAAGCATATGATCGGCTTGATGGAGCCACAGCGGGGAACGATCAAGCTAAATGGAAAAACATTCCAAGAAGATAAAGAAGCATACCGCAAATTATTTACCTACATACCTGAAACACCTGTTTTATACGATGAACTGACGCTTGAGGAGCATTTAAAATTGACTGCAATGGCGTATGGACTTGATGAAGCTGTTTTTAATCAACGCGTTTTATCCTTGTTAGCGGAGTTTCGGATGGAAAAGCGCTTAAGCTGGTTTCCAGCCCATTTCTCAAAAGGAATGAAGCAAAAGGTAATGATTATGTGTGCGTTTCTCGTTCAACCGCCATTATACATTATTGATGAACCATTTGTCGGTTTGGATCCACTTGGGATTCAATCGCTTCTCGATTTATTGAAGAAAATGAAGGAAAAGGGTGCCGGAATTTTAATGTCGACGCATATTCTCGCAACTGCAGAAAAATATTGTGATCGTTTCATTATTTTACATGAGGGAAAAATTAGGGCAGAGGGGACAATTGTGGAATTAAGGAGGCAGTTTTCAATGCCGGGCGCTTCTTTGGATGACTTGTATATTCAACTGACAAAGGAAGAAAATTATGTTTGATGAAAAAAAACTGTGGTCCCAAAGGGCTGGCCTTCGTGCAAAAGATTTGGGGAGATATCTGCGTTATATTTTTAATGGCCATTTAGTCGTTGTCATGCTTTTTTTGATTGGTGCTGCCGGGTTTTTTTATCAAAATTGGATTAATGGACTGCAGCCAGACTTTCCGGTTGAATGGATTATGGCTGCAGTCACGGCCTTGTTTTTAACATACAGTCCTGTTTACAATTTCCTGCTTGAAGCGGACAAGGTCTTTTTGTTGCCGCTCGAAACGAAAATGAGGTCCTATTTTTATCGTTCCGGATTGGTAAGTCTTGCGTTTCAAGCCTATATCCTGCTGCTTGTGCTGGCTGTTTTGATGCCGATGTATGCCCATGTTAACCGGATGGGGTTTCGCTTGTTCTTGCCGTTTTTTGTTGGGGTGGTTGTACTGAAAGCATGGAACTTGGCTGTGGTCTGGCGGATTCAATATGAGCTTGACCGGGCTGTTCATTACTGGGATCGGGCGGTACGTTTTTTGTTTAATGTGATTTTTACTTTTTTGTTATTTAAACAGGCGAATTTTTCCTTTCTTTTGACTTTGGCAGCACTGCTCTTTTTTTATTACTATTTCTTCAAGTTTCGAACAAAAGAAAGGGGATTAAAGTGGGATGTGCTCATCCATGACGAAGAAAAACGTATGAATTCGTTTTACAGGTTGGCCAACTTATTTACTGATGTTCCAATGCTGAAAGAAACGGTAAAGAGAAGAAAATGGTTGGATTTCCTGCTGAGTCGGATTTCCTTTTCACAGCAACAAACATATTTATTTTTGTTTTCAAGGACATTTTTGCGTTCAGGAGATTATCTCGGTCTGTTTCTTCGGTTGACAGTTATTGGCGGACTGGCACTGTATTTTCTCTCATTCGGTGTCTTGCAAATTGTGTTGGCTATTTTGTTTATGTATTTAACCGGGTTTCAGCTCCTGCCTTTATGGATGCATCATCAACATAAGCTGTGGGTTGATTTGTATCCAGTAGCAACGAAATACAAAGCTAACGCGTTTTCAACCCTATTGTCAACTTTGCTCGGGCTTCAAACTCTTTTGTTTGCTGTCTTGATCAGCCTAAAAGGGGACTGGCTGGCAGCTGGGACCGAATTGATTGCAGGATTGGGGTTTGTCTGGTTTTTTGTTTTTGTCTACAGCAAAGGCAGATTAGGCAAACAGCGCTAATTAAGTGATAGCGAATTTTTTAAACGGAGGTGAAAAAGGTGCAGGATTACGATTTAAAGGTTTATGAAGAAGTTGAAGCGTGGAAACGGAGAATTACGGAGCGCTCTGGAATGTTTCAGCGATTATCGAAAAAAGCGCAGCAGCATATCAACGATTGGATTCCGGACAAGGTTCATGTCGTGATTACCGAAAGCATGAAAGCAATGGTAAAAGTGACTTTGTTTGGATCGCAAATCACATCAATACAAAAGCCGTTCCATGCTGTAGCCCTTGCCGAAAGAGATACAGCGGCACGTAGGAAAATTGCTGTGTATCAAAAAACGGCAACTATTGAGGGGGCGGGAACGGGTGCAGGAGGTATCCTGCTTGGACTTGCTGATTTTCCCTTGCTGCTATCGATAAAAATGAAGCTTTTATTTGAAATTTCAGTTATTTACGGTTTCGACACGGCTGAGTATAGCGAGAGATTATTTCTCTTGCACGTTTTTCAGCTTGCATTTTCAAGTGATGAAACCCGTCGTCGGACGCTTGCGATAGTAGAAAATTGGAATGAAGAAAAAAACGTGCTGAAGGATATGGATTGGCGTCAATTTCAGCAGGAATACCGCGATTCGATCGACTTTGCCAAACTGCTGCAAATTGTTCCGGGAATTGGGGCAGCTGTTGGCGCAATTGCTAATCATCAATTGCTGAAACAATTAGGCGAAACGGCGATGAATGCCTATCGCTTGCGAATTGTCGCAACTCCGCCCCCAAATTCTTTTTAGAAAATTGGAAGTGTAAATAAATTTGTTGTAAAAAGCATGGAAACGCGCATTATTCTCCTAATAAAAGGGAAAGTTTGTCGTAAAAAGCATGGAAACGCGCATTATTCTCCTAATAAAAGGGAAAGTTTGTCGTGAAAAGCATGGAAACGCGCATTATTCTCCTAATAAAAGGGAAAGTGTGTCGTAAAAAGCATGGAAACGCGCATCATTTTCCTAATAAAAGGAAAAGCGTGTCGGAAAAAGCATGGAAACGCGCACCATTCTCCTAATAAAAGGGAAAGTGTGTCGTAAAAAGCATGGAATCGCGTAGTTTTCTTTACACGAAAAGAGACTGAGCTCACTCAGCCTCTAATCAAAGCTAAATAAAGAATACCGCCGCAATGGTTGTAACAACAAGCCCGATTATAACCGGTACAAGGTTTCTCCTGGCAAGCTCGAACGGATCAACATTACAAATCGCAGCTGCCGGGATTAACGCCCATGGCACAAGGGTACCGCCGCCAACCCAAATTGCCGCAATTTGCCCGAGAGCGGTCAAGGTTGCTGCCCCCTTGCCGATCGAGACCGCAAATAAATGGGCAATGGAACCCGCGAGCGATATGCCCGAAAAGCCAGAGCCATCCAGCCCGGTAATCGCTCCTACTGCCGTTAACGTTACGGCTCCGACTGCTTTGCTCAAAGGTACAATATTTGCAAGGGCAACGCCAAGATCGTTGACAATGCCTTGTGATCCCTTCGGAAGGAAGTCTCCGATGATTTTGGTGAAACCAGCATCGCCAAGATAAAAGAAGGCGGCAATTGGAATAACGGGTCCAAATACTTTAAAGCCAAATTGAAACCCTTCGATTAAATATTGCGTCATTTGTTCCAGCCCTTTGTTTTTGTGGCCAGTCATGGTAATCAAGATGAGAATAATAATCGAAGTTCCACCAATTAATGCAGTCGCGTCGCCTCCTTGCAGCTTAAGAAAATACATGGCGGCCACATCAATCAAAAACAAGACGGGAACTAGAAAAGCAAAGAAGCGTTTTTGTCCTTTCGTCATTAAGACGGAGGAATCTGCCTTCTCAGAAATTTCTGCATCGGCTGTATAGGAGATAGTTGCAAGCAACCCTTTTTTCATGTCTTTTTTCAAAAAGTAAAAGGCGACAGCGGTCGTAACGATCCCCATAATAAAGACTAGCGGAACGCTGGCATTAATGACATCATGAGTCGGCAGTCCGGCAGCATCAGCTGTTAATTTCGGGGCAGCTTGAATAACAAAATCTCCTGACAAAGCAATTCCGTGTCCGAACAGGTTCATGGCCATTGCGACGCCTAACGCAGGTAAGCCTGCTCGCAATGCAACAGGTAACAGGACAGCGCCTAAAAGGGCAACAGCAGGTGATGGCCAGAAAAACCACGAAATCACCATCATCAGAATCCCAATTGTCCAGTAGGCAAGGGAAGGGTTGCGAATCAGTTTGGTAAACGGAGAAATCATCACATCATTTATACCTGTTGCTGTCAATGTTTTGCTCATCGCAACAATAATGGAAATAACGAGAATCGTCGAGAGCAATTCAGTTATCGCATAAATAAAACTATTAAAAATACTGCTAACGGAGCTGCTTAATGATCCGGTAGCGGTAAGGGCGAGTAAAAAAATCCCAACGATACAAACAAGTGTGGTGTCCCGTCTCATCACCATAAAGCTGATGATCAGGACGATAAAGACAATATAAATCCAATGTAGAGCAGTTAGCTCAACAATCATATAGTCTCCTCCTTCCTTTCATCCAAACGTTTTCGGCTGGGTATTCGCCCTGTTTGGCTGTAATACAGAATATGAAATAGTTTACAAGGCGTGAGGGGACTTTCATGAATTTATTTTAAAGGCTTTAAAAAGAAAAAAAATGGAGCAAACACTCCATTCTTTTTTTCAGTAGAACTAAAACAAGATAGGTTCATTCTGAAAGTTTTTACGGATCAAAATTCATAAGCTTGTTTTATTCATCAATACTGTATGTTTTTACATACGGCATGCTTGAAAAAATCTTCTCTGTCGACTCTGTGTCATTTGCTAAAGTAAGGATTGCCTTGTATGAAGAGGATGACTTCCAGCTTTGAAAAGCTTCACTCGTGTCCCATACGGTTAAAACAAGATAGGTTTGCGAACTCAGCGGCTGCAGTATTCTGATTGTGGCAAAACCAGATTGTGCTTCAATTAGTGCCATTTTATTTTTAAACTGGTATTCAAAAAACGGGCGGCCTTCTTCGGTAACGGGAATATTGATTATTGCGGCAAATCCCGTTTCACTAATCATGCCCGCCGAATCAAGAACAAGGTACTTACGGGGCTCCTTAAAGACAGTGTCGCCATTTGTTTCGTGAAGCAGCAAGGCGCCATCCTCATTGACCATTTTCACCATCTTCTCGTCAGGATAGTTTTTAGCAATCTTTGACAAATAGTCGAATGTTCCGGAAGTGATATACATATTCAACAAAATCACACCCAATTTTTATAAAGATATTCTTTTCTTTACCCTGCCATGTTATAAAAATTCTAAACGAAAAAACGACTTTTTTTTGACAGTTATTCTCATTCCCTATACACAAAAGCAGAAAATCGTTATAGTAAAAACATACTGCTTTCCATACTTTCCAACACCTCGAGCATATTCTTGCCTCTGCAAATGTCTACTCCTATCATTGAAGTTTCACTTTATAGCAAGTTATATTAAAATGTTAAGCAGACATGTCTCGAAAGGTGGATATTTTTATAATGGCAAAAGTGATAAATGAAACATTTTTAAAAGCCGCTAGGGGGGAGAGAACCGACTATGTCCCGGTATGGTATATGCGTCAGGCCGGCCGGTCGCAGCCGGAATACAGAAAGATAAAAGAAAAATATTCTTTATTTGAAATCACCCACCAGCCGGAACT
>JAKACS010000196.1 GCA_021821235.1 Bacillota bacterium | reverse complement strand
GTGGGTACTATGATACAAAATCAACAATCAATGATTTTTAGTCCTTATATGGGTATTTATGATTTAGTTGTTCCAAAAGATAATCTTTTGCGTAAACTTAACGAACTGGTTGATTTCTCCTTTGTTTATGATGAACCCGAAATTTCTCTCGCTGCTTTTTGCAAACGTGCTTGTTTAGTAGCTTCAGAACGAAGCAAACTTCCAACTTGATCGGAATGGCAGAAAGACTTTTTAGTTTGTTTCAATATTTACCCTTCTTTCTATCTCATTATTTTAAAATAATAACAAAAATTTTCGAAAAATAAAACTCCATCTATGAAAATACATGACATTTATCACTTAATTAACATGACACCTGCTACTTATGCCAATTTGATGAATCCTTTATAATTCAAGTTAATCATATCTAGGAAGGGGAAATAGACCGATCATGTCTATCCAAAAAATGAAAGAGTTAAAAAAGCAGATTGCCCCTTATGAAAAATTCGCAACAAAAGCCAGCATATGGCAGCTCATCAATACATTTGTGCCATTTTTTTTGCTATGGTTTCTCGCATATAAAAGTTTAGCCGTTTCTTACGTGCTCACACTGCTGCTAACTGTTGTTGCCGCAGGATTCTTGGTGCGAATTTTTATTATTTTCCACGATTGCTGCCACCATTCTTTCTTTAAAAATCGCTCGATCAACCGCGCCCTTGGAACGCTAACAGGGGTATTAACCTTGTTTCCATACGATCAATGGGCACATGACCATTCAGTCCATCACGCAACAAGTAGCAACTTGGACAAGCGTGGAACAGGTGATTTATGGATTTTGACCGTTGAAGAGTATGCAAACGCACCTCTTTTAAAAAAAATTGGATACCGCCTGTACCGTAACCCGTTTGTGATGTTTGTTTTGGGTCCGATTTATCAGTTTTTGATTAAAAATCGCTTCAATCGCAAGGGAGCACGGAAAGCAGAGCGAATGAATACGTATCTAACCAATTTTTTGATTGTCATCCTCTTTTGGTCAGTCAGTTGGATGATTGGCTGGGGAAATCTTCTACTTGTTCAAGGCCCGATCTTTTTAATTTCTGGCGCTGCCGGGATTTGGCTTTTTTATGTACAGCATACATTTGAAGACTCCTATTTTGAAGCAGACGCCGACTGGGAATATGTAAAAGCCGCTGTGGAAGGCAGTTCTTTTTATAAACTTCCAAAGTTGCTCCAATGGCTGACTGGTAATATCGGCTACCATCATGTCCATCATTTAAGCCCAAGAATTCCGAATTATTTGCTTGAAACGGCTCATAACCAGACAGTCGAATTGCACAATGTGCCAACAGTAACGTTGGCCACAAGTTGGCAATCATTGCAGTTCCATCTTTGGGATGAGAAAAGGAAGAAGTTTGTTGGCTATAAGGAAGCAAAACGAACTGTGAAAAAACCGGTTGCGATCAAGATCAAACCAGAACTATAACGAATTGTCTCCTCTTAAAGGCGGGGAGATTTTTCAATTTTATAAAACAAGCAACATGTTTCGCTTGGTTGTTTGGAAAAAACAGGTTAAAATGAAAAAAGACTGTATTGTAAATGAGGTTTCATTCAATGTTCAGAAAAAATTGGCTTTTGTTAAAAAATACGGGAATTTCTCCTTATATATGGACGGTTCTTGCTATTTTGCCGTTTTATTTTATTTTGCAATCTCCATCAACGATTAAAATTGTCATCGGAATTGTTTTAACAATCCTGTTCTTTTTGATTTATCAATTTGCTTTTCGTTCAAGAGGCTGGACAGTTTATTTGTGGACCGTCATCCTGATCGGGTTTTCGGTCGCAGCGACAACGCTTTACAGTTATGTTTACTTTGCTTTTTTCCTGGCCTATTTGATCGGCAATATTAAGAACCGAATACCGTTTTTAACCTTGTATTTCATTCACTTAGTCAGCACGGCTGCAGCAATAAATGTGAAAATATTGCTGCAAGAGGAATTGTTTTTGAAACAGTTGCCGTTTGTCCTCATTATTTTAATCAGTGTGATCCTTCTTCCGTTTAGTCTGCGATATCGCAAAGAGAGAGGACAGCTCGAGGAAAAACTCGAAGACGCTAACAAGCGAATTTCCGAGTTGGTCAAATTGGAAGAGCGCCAGCGTATTGCCCGAGACCTCCATGATACGTTAGGACAAAAGCTATCCTTGATCGGCTTAAAAAGTGATTTAGCACGAAAATTGATTTACAAAGATCCCGAAAGAGCAAAAACAGAGTTAAAAGATGTTCAACAGACTGCGAGAACCGCTTTGAACGAAGTGCGGAAAATGGTCGCGAATATGCGCGGCATTCGGTTAAAAGACGAGATTCCCCGTGTGGAACAAATATTAACAGCAGCACAAATACAATTTATTGCTATGGGAGATGGAAATTTGGCGAACGTTTCACCATTGGCTGAGAATATTTTAAGCATGTGCTTAAAGGAAGCGGTAAACAATGTCGTAAAACATAGCGGGGCTACTGTTTGCACGATAACGATTGAACAAACAGACAAGGAAAGCGTGTTGATTGTTCAAGATGATGGGCTCGCGTCTGCAAATGACATCGACTTGTCGAAAGGAAGCGGTTTAATGGGGATGAAAGAACGGCTTGAATTTGTCAATGGACGGCTTGAGATTGCTGTCAAAAATGGAACCAGTTTAACGATAACGGTGCCGAATACGGCCAAAGTGATGGGGAGGGAAGAAACGTAATGATTCGAATTGTGATTGCTGAAGACCAGCGAATGCTGCTTGGCGCCCTTGGTGCCCTGCTTAATTTGGAAGAGGACATGGAAGTGGTCGGCCAGGCAAGCAATGGGGAAGAAGTTTTAACCATGGCGCGAAACCATCAACCGGATGTGTGCATTTTGGATATCGAAATGCCCGGTAAAAATGGCCTTGAGGCCGCCGAAGAATTAAAAGAGGTAGGCTGCAAAGTCATTATTTTAACGACATTTGCCCGCTCGGGATACTTTCAACGAGCTTTAAAAGCAGGAGTTAGTGGCTATTTACTGAAAGATAGTCCAAGTGAAGAGCTCGGCAATTCAATACGCAGTGTCATGGCAGGAAAGCGAATTTATGCGCCTGAGTTGATGGATGATATGTACAGTGAAGAGAATCCATTAACCGAGCGAGAGATGGAAGTCCTGGAGTTGGTCGCCGATGGAAAAAACACAAAAGAAATTGCGAGCCAAATGAGCATTACAATTGGAACCGTGCGAAACTATATCTCGACGATTATGGATAAGCTTGGGGTGACGAATCGGATTGAAGCGATTAAGCATTCGAGACAAAAAGGATGGTTTAAATAGGGGAGGGCAACATAGGGATGCCGAACCCCTGAAATGATTTTTCTTAGTTTACTTGTTTTTAACGATTGATAAAATAAAAATAGTAGAGAGAATGCTGATAGTGCCAATCCATTCTGCTAGCCCGAATGGAACCCGAAGCCAAATCACCGCTAGAAAAGCTGCTGATAATGGTTCAGCCGATCCCAAGAGGCTTGTTTCTGCAGCACTGATGTATTTTAAGCTTTCTAAATAGCAATAAAAAGCAATCAATGTCCCAAACAAGATAACAAACAAAACGGCAGCAAATGAAGAAAAGGACCATTGCCCTTGAAATCTCCAAATTGGATTTATAAAGTTTAGGGCGATGCCGCCGATAATCATTCCCCAGCCGACAGTTAAAAAAGAACCCCAGTTTTTTAGCAACCTGCCTGGCTGCAATGTATAAAAAGCAAGTGAAAAAGCGGATGCAACCCCCCAGAAAAAAGCAGCCTTAGAAATAGTCAGTGATTCGATTTTTCCACCAGTTACCAAAAGGAAGGTGCCCAATAATGCTAAACCTACCGCCGCCAGCTCTTGCTTAGTTGGAAGCTTGCGGTTCCGGAAACAAATAAAGCAAGTAATCAGTACTGGAGCCAAATATTGGAGAATGGTCGCTGTTGCAGCATTACCATACTGGATCGCGGCGAAATATGTATATTGAACCCCAAGCATTCCAATAAGCCCAAACAACAGAAGCTGGATGGCATCCTGCTTAACCCGCCAAACAGTCCAAATATTTTGTTTCATAACAGTCTGTGCCAATCCGAGCAGGATGATACCTGATGCCATCAGTCTAACGACAACAAGCCAGTCCGCCCGAAACCCTTTTTCATGAAATAAAAATTGGGCAACTGTACCCGAAATTCCCCAAAAAATGGCTGCAATTAAAACAAGTACAATTCCCTTGATCCTTTGAGCAGCCACAGCTGTTTCTTGCACACTCATACTACCCCTCCAAAGAATGAAGATTCCAACAATTATTCAATTATAACACCAATCGAATCGATGTGGAGCCCATTTTCGCATTTTTGAATGCGATGGTTGAATTGCAGCAATAATAGTATGTAGAGCAGTTGATTTTCGAGGAAATAAAGGGCCGCAGCTGTCATAAGCTATCCGAAACAAGGTGAAAATCACGAAAGAGCAGCTTTCTGTTGATATTTTACCAGATAGACATCAAGCTTTTGGCTGAGTTTGATTGTCTTTTCACTGGCAAGTCCTTCTTTTTGAACAGTCGTAATCAATTCTTTTCGAAGTGTTTCAATCTCAACTACAATCGCCTTGGAATTCGATTTCATTACATGATCCACTCCTGTCTGACCCGTTATGTTACTATTGCCTATATTTTACTCAAATGAAACATGCTTTAAAGTGATTATGCTCACATTTCCTGAGAATTGTCATAACAAATAGGCAAAATCGCAACGAAATAGGAAATTTTTCCCTTGAAAAACTAACTGTAACCAATTTTTTCTTTGAATAAAATTTGTCTTTAGGTGTACCGTATAAAAAAATGCATATACTAGCATTTAGATGAAGATGGAGGTGAAAGACAATGGACGAAAAACCAATCCATTTTGATGGAAGTTCCCTTACTACTCAAAAAAACGAAGGTGAAGCAAAGCCGCTTTTTCAATTAAACGATGAAGCAAGGAAGCTGATTGGTCAAAATCCGTATTCATTCGAATTGGATGAATAACGCCAAATAGGTATTTTGAAGGGAGAATGGGGACAAACATCAAATACGAAAAAGAGGGTAACGATCATGAATAAAAGACTAATTGTCATTAGCATCTTTTTATTGATGTTGGCAAGCCATGCCAAGGCAGCAGGCGGCGTCCCCATTTTAATCTACCATTCGATTGATGAGTTTACTGGTCACGGCTCACGGGAATTATATGTTTCACCAGCAAATTTTGAGAAACAAATGCTATACTTAAAAAAGAACGGATTTACATTGCTATCGTTTGAAAATTGGCAAGACCGCACGAAAGTAAAAAAACCGATCTTCATTACAATTGATGACGGCTATAAAAACAATTTGAATGTGGAAGCTATTTTTCAAAAAATCAAGGATCGGCAATTTGTGCCAAAAGCAACCTTGTTTGTCATCTCTGATTTTATTTGCAGGCCTAACCGGCTTTCGACAACTGAATTGAAAAGGCTTGCGGATTCAGGGATGTTTTCGATCCAATCTCATACGGCGAACCATCCAGATTTACGAAAGACAAAAAATCTGCAAGTTGAACTAAAGTCCTCAAAAGAAACAATTGAACAAATAACAAACAAACCTGTGATCGCAATCTCTTATCCATTTGGAATTTATAATGAAAAGATTCTAAACGAGACGAAAAAGTATTATCCATTTGGGTTAACGACGATTCCTGAAAAATTTAAAGAACATGGAAAAGCGAACGAACTTCTGCTTCTTCCAAGAATTTATGTAAAATACTCAACCTCGATGAATGAATTTGCGAACCTCGTAAATTAATGGCTAAAAAGTTCTCTTGGCTCATGGTAAAATAAAACGAGATAAGCTACGTTGCAACATGCTAAAAACAAGAGCATGTTGTGTCATTTTTGGGGGTGAATCAATGGACTTAGAATCTATTTTTTCAAAACTAGCAAATCATACTCCGACCGTTTTGGGGATTGAACAGTTTTCGAAATATGCAGTTCTGCTGCCTCTGATTAAAAAGGAAGGAGAAGTGCATGTTCTATTCGAAGTTCGCTCCCAGCTGCTAAGAAGGCAGCCGGGGGAGGTGTGCTACCCTGGGGGAAGAATTGACTCAGAGGATGATTCGGAGAAAAAAGCGGCGATTCGGGAAACAGTTGAAGAACTGGGATTGAACGAGAAAGACATCACCCATGTCTATCCTTTGGATTTCTTTATCTCTCCTTTTGGAATGATTATCTACCCTTATGTAGGTGTGATCGAAAATATCGACCGAATGAATCTAAATCCAGCAGAAGTTGGTGAAATATTCACGGTTC
>JAKACS010000195.1 GCA_021821235.1 Bacillota bacterium | reverse complement strand
CCGCAAGAAGGCTACCAATTGGTGAGTTCGATCATCTTGGCCTTGTCTGTATCAATCGCTTGGACACAACTTGTTGCATTTGGAACCGGACGAATCAGCCGTGTTGTGGGAATAGCCGTGCTTGTAATTACAGCAACCGTTTATGGATTGATTCATACTGCGTTTAATCGGCTGCTCCATGGAACGATTCAGATTGCCATTCAGCCCCCTGGTTTCGTGACTGTGCTGATTCTGATCATTTTGTTGGGAAGCACTGCTTTTGGTGCTTGGCTGGCTCGCAATCGATCATCTACTGCTTTTGGCGTAATCTATCTCTGGCTCGTACATTTTGGCGAGCCTCATCAAAATTTGGTTGAAAGTCATCCAAAGCATTTAGCAAAAATGATGTCTCGAGGAGGTCAATCACATTGAGCAGCATATTAGCCAAAACAGAAAATTGGGGAAAAGAACAGCAAGACCTTGCTCTTGATCTGAACGAACTCGTAAATTCAGCAAGCAGGGTCATTGCTCCATACGGACCGATTCATACATTTGCAGCGCGCAGCCCATGGTCAGAATGGGAAGATCAAACGTTTGATCAAACGGCCAGAAAGCTCAAAGAACTTTGTGATGTTGATTTATACCCTGGTGATTTGATCTTGAAAACTGCATGGAAAAAGGGGGAAATTAAGAAGGAGTTTCTTGAAAAGACTCTCCAACAATGGCTAAACACCCAGCGCCTTGAACTTCCAAAGGAGGTTGCGGACCGTTATTGCCGAAATGCCCTTTTACAGGAACAATCACCTTCGGTTGAAATCAATTCAAAAGAGTTAAGCCGTTTGACAGCAAAACTTGCCCCCTTTGCCCCTATGAATCGTGATGAATTGATCATGCGAACCTTTGGTCAGTGTTTGGATATGGAGACAGGAAGTCAAACAACGCAAGAGCTGAATCGCCATATGATCAAATGGTGCAAATTGTTCTTCGACAAGTCTCAGGCCGTTTGGAATTTGCCCAATCGAGAAGAAGGATTTTATCAATCGTGGCGCAGACTTATTCAATATGATCCGGCACTTGACCGCAAAGTTCGCAGACAGTTGCATCATCTCCCTAATGAGGCCAGCAATGCTCTTCTGACCGCATTATCGGCGCTAGATATTCCTTATTCAGATGTGCAAGGTTATTTTGAAGCTCATTTGCTCGCTTTACCAGGTTGGGCTGGCACGATTCTTTGGCATTCACAGCAGTCACCAGGAGAAAATTCCTTGCTACTCGACTATTTAGCTGTCCGTATTACAATGGAATGGACGTTGCTTGAACCGCATTTTCCGATACCAAAGCAAATTTCCGAGGTCAGTATGAGCGTGGAAGAATTGCTTATTGCATGGGCAAAATGGGGAGGTATGGCCATAAAAGAATGGTCAGTGCTGCCTGCCAACCAACAAAAGGCACGTCTTGATTTGGCCAACCGATTTGATAAGATGCTCCAGAATCGAATTTGGCTTGAAGCATGGGAAAAAACATATGAGGATCAAGTAAGGAAAAAGCTGACGTTAAAACAATCGAAACCAGCTGAACAAGTAAAACCGGTACTGGCTCAATTTGCTTTTTGCATAGATGTCCGTTCAGAGCCTTTTCGCCGGAAGCTTGAAAAGTTAGGACCATTTGAGACTTTTGGAACGGCAGGATTTTTCGGGCTTCCGATTGAAACGTGCGAGCTAAACAGCCATCATAGCCACAAATCCTTGCCTATTATGTCAAAGCCGCAGCTGAGAGTTTTGGAAACCGCGTCGGAAGAAGCTGTAAAACGGCATCAGCGGCAGAAGAACACAATCAGTTCTGCTCGTTCTGTTTTTAAGGAAATGAAATACAATTTACTTACTAGTTTATTGTTACCGGAGATTAGTGGTCCCTGGCTGAGTTTGCAAACGCTGCTGCGCAGTATTCTTCCTCGCCGCGCGGGCAAAGCATTTCAGATTTTATTGGAAAAATGGCAGAAAAAGCCTGCAGTAAATCTTACACTTGATTATGAACATTCTGCTGATTCGGAATTGCCTGTTGGTTTTACAGAAAAAGAAAAAGTGCAATATGTTTCTCAAGCGTTAAAAACAATGGGTCTTACCGACCATTTTTCTCCACTTGTGGTCATTAGCGGACATGGAAGCCATAGCACAAATAATCCTTATGCGTCTGCACTTGACTGCGGAGCTTGCGGGGGAGCATCAAGCGGATTCAACGCAAGGGTACTCGCGGAATTATGCAATCTTGAAAAAGTAAGACAGGAGCTTGTCAATGAAGGTATTTCCATTCCTAAGGAGACGGTTTTTGCAGCGGCAGAGCATATTACTTCACTTGATGACTTCCGGTGGATTTATGTTCCGCAGCTGTCGCCTTCGGCTAAAAAGGCATTTGACCGCATAAATGCTGTCCTTCCAATTGTTAGTGAAGAGGTATGTAAAGAAAGATTAAAGCAATTGCCGATACTTGGAAAAGTACGCAAAATTGCGAAGGCAGAGGCACATCGTTTTGCTGAAGATTGGAGCGAAGTTCGCCCAGAATGGGGACTCGCGCGTAACGCAGCTTTTATAATCGGGAGCCGGCGGATGACCGAAGAATGTGATTTGGAGGGAAGAACTTTTCTTCATAATTATAATTGGAGGAAGGATAAGAACGGTTCACTGCTTGCTAGTATTATCACGGGACCGACAACAGTTGCCCAATGGATTAATCTGCAATATTTCGCTTCAACTGTTGCCCCGCATTATTATGGAAGCGGAAATAAAACTACGCAAACGGTCACAGCCGGACTTGGTGTTATGCAAGGGAATGCCAGTGATTTATTAACTGGACTTCCTTGGCAGTCTGTTATGACATCAGATCAAGAGGTGTTTCATTCGCCAATCAGACTTTTAGTGGTAATTCAGGCACCGAAGGAATATATAAAACGGCTTCTAGAGCACGTACCAGCTTTCCAGCAAAAAGTACAGAACGGATGGATTCGATTAGCATCCATCGGTCCTGATGGACAATGGGTAAGTTGGTCGTAACTTCGTTTTGCTGATCAGTGGTGAAAGAGTAAGCTTTGCTTTCAACGGATGAAAGCTAGATAATAGACAAGAGAACATCTTTTTATAAACCAATTTTATATAGAAAAAAAGTTCAACCGGTAACTTTTTATTGAACGATACAGATTCTTTTAAAGGAGAAGAAAACGGAAAATGGCGGAAAATTCAAAGGGAAACGTAATGGTGAAATCAAAAGGGGCAATAGAAGCTGAGATTAGCAAAGCTTTAACTCATTGGGAGAAAAATTACCTTGGACGCGGATCAGTTTCAGTGAAAGCTGATATACTCCGAGACATGATCATCGTTGTCCTTCAAGGTATCTTAACACCAGCCGAATATGCTCTTTGCAAAGATCGTGAGGGGTTGCTCTCAGTGAAGGAAAACCGTAATAGCTTAGTCGAATCTGGTTTGGAAGATCTAAAAGAGATTATTTTAACGATCACTGGTCATGAGGTTTTGAATTTTCATACCGATATTAGTACGCAAAACGGGGAAAGGGTAATGGTTTTTAAACTTTGCAGCGATTTGCAAAGCTTATTATCGTAAATAGGAGTTCTTTTTAACAGGTTGGTTTGTTTTATTTTATTCGGCATAGATGGGGGAAAATGGAATAGGAAGAAATTTTCATGAAAAGGGGTATAGTTGATGCAAATGGATGGCAAGAAGAAAGTACTCTTTGTGATGGGAATCGGGCATTCAATGGAGCATCTTCTTGAAAAGAAGACAAATAGTAGACATCAAAATAGTTTACTTCTGCATAATTATGAATCGGTTATCTCGCCTTTTGGTGACGTGATGAGGAACATTCTTCTTTCCGTTTACCAAGAAAATGTCGAAGAAATTGTAATTGTAGATGGAAAAGAGGATCAAAAAAAAGCAGCTGACATCCTCCGCAAAATACAAGAGCACAAAGAAATGCAAGAGAAAATTCAAACGCTTGATTATCTTTTTAAAAATTGCATGCCAGAGTTTACAGAAGGGACGATTGTACAATGGCTGACAGGGAGAAAAATAACAAAAGACCGTGTCCGAAAAAATGTCAATGTTATTCGCAACCATCCCCTGATGCCGTCTAATGTAATTGTTAGCGGCTTGGTTATTGACCCGGAAAACGAAACTTTTTCGGAAATTCGTGTTTCGTAAAAACATAAAGGGTTGGTCTATTCAACGAATCTCTTGAATAGACCACCCGATTTATTTTTATATCAAAATTAGATTAACCCAAGCTGCTCCAAACCATAAGAGACGCCGTCTTCTTCGGCAGAAAGTGTAACCATATTAGCAGCCTGTTTCACTTCATCACGAGCAGAACCCATTGCGACTCCCAACCCTACTAGAGAGAGCATTTCGATATCATTTAATCCATCTCCAAAAGCAACCGCTTCGTCTGGAGCAACGCCCATTTTTTCCAACAATTTAGTCAGTCCGACAGCTTTGTTTGATTTGAGCATATTAACATCGCACGTTTTTGCCCCAATTGAAGACCACCTTCTGAAATCCAATTCTGGAATCATTGCTTTATAGTGGTGCTCTTCCTCCGTATCGCAATGAAGAAACAATTGGTAGATATCCTGCTCCATCCAAAATTGAGCAGGGGCAAGTTCAGGCTTCCATGGATCATGCATATAAGCTTCAATCACAAATGGATGGTTGATATCTGTTGCCTTAAAGCTCGTCCCTCCTAAAAAGGTAAGCGGATGTTGACGATCAGCAGCCAATTGTTGGATTTTATTTAATACCTTTTTATCGATGGCATTTTTGAAAATTTCATTCCCTTTATGAAAAGCATAGGCACCATTGAAAAAGACCATCGATTCCACACCTGTTTCTTGAACAATTGTTTTTGAAAAATAGGGAGCCCTGCCAGTTGCGATGACCACATTGATCTTTTTTTCCTTTAGCTTCTGGATTGCCGCTTTTGTAGCATTGGACACCTTTTTGCCATGCGGCAAGATGGTTCCGTCAATATCTAAGATGACAACCTTGTACTTCATTCCCACTCTCTCCTTACGATCCGATCTTCCATTTTCCAATGAGGTCTATCATTCATCTAGTATACCATTAAAAACAAGGATCCTCTCTTTACCATTCTTTAAGTTCGTGTGATTTTTTAAAGAAAACTCGCCGATTGGCGAGCCTTTGGCGAAGACAGAGGCGTAGTTGCCCTTATGCGTTCAGAATTTATGGATATAAATTCGGATTAGCCAAAAAAAGGTTGTTGAATGATAATATGATATACTATATAGACTTGGAGGTGGGATGATGATACTGGAACTGTCACGTTCGGGTTTGAAAGCTGAATTAGCAGCCATTCATCGATATCTTGACTCCCTAAAAACTATACAAAAAGGAGAAATGCAATGTTCTTAGCGGAACTAAAGCGAGAGGAAAAGGAAGCATTCCTCGAACTGGCATCGTTAATCGCAGCAGTGGATGGGAATGTATCGATATATGAGAGCACGGTCATTGAAAGGTATCAAAAGGAATTAGGGCTTGAAAATTACAAAGTAAAAGGTCTTGCATTGGAGGAGATATTGGACCGCTTTAAAAATGAACAATCGAAAAACATTGTCTTAGTAGAAATCTTGAAACTGATTTATGCGGATGGCGTTTTCCATGACTCGGAAAGAGAATCGCTCCGATTGATAAAGACCCACTTTGGTTTTGATGCAAAGGAATATACGAGCCTGAAGGATTGGATCGAGAAAATCAAAGAATTATCGAACTCCTTAAAACCATAAAAACAGAATAAGGGAATTTGGTTTAAAATCTGCCTCAATGCGGGGCAGGTTTTTCCTATTCTTACTCTAAAAGTATCCTCGTACCCAGTCCGTTTAGTGATTCCCGGACAAGAATATGGATTTTTGGACAATGCGTGGATTAGATTAATAATCCGTTCTCTTGTATTTCGGTCATTTTTCTCTAGGAATTTTTTAGAACTTCTTGATAGTTCGAGTCATATTTACTCATGTTACAAGTATTCACTCGATTTCCAGCTTGCTAAAGGAAATGAGCTGATTTCTTTTCATGAGATGAGGAAAGAATTTGAAAGCTTTCCTGCTCTAGCAGGATTTTTTAGCAAAAAGGTTCTATATGAAAATTAACGCTATTGTAATATATCTAAATATTTCTTATAATACTACTAATAGACGAGAAAGGTAGAGAAAGAGTATCTATTAATAATTGGGGGGAACCATCTTTGAAAAGCATAATCATAAAATGGAATCAACTAAGCCTCGTAAAACAAATTGTAATTGGTTTGATCATCGGGATTGTGTTTGCTTTAACGATCCCGAATGTGGCAA
>JAKACS010000194.1 GCA_021821235.1 Bacillota bacterium | reverse complement strand
ACGAAAAATCAATGAAGTGTCGACCATCGGGCTTGTCAATGGACTCGCTGTTTACGGGCCGAACTCTGGCGCACTTCTGGAAATCGAGGTTACCGTTATACCGGCGAAAGAAAAAGGCTCGATTAACATTACCGGGATTGTCGATGAGGAAAGCATTGGTTCTCAAGGAAAATCGATCCGGAGAAAAAGCATGGCTCGTGGTTCAATCGAAAATGTTATCACGGTTCTTCGGTCAATGGGAGTACCGGCGGACGAATATGACATTCATGTGAACTTTCCGGGCGGTATTCCAATCGACGGGCCATCCGCCGGAATTGCAATGGCGACTGGGATTTATTCAGCCATCTATAAAATCCCAATCAATCACGAAGTAGCGATGACTGGAGAAATTAGCATTCATGGCAACGTGAAACCGATTGGCGGTGTATATCCAAAAGTAAAAGCAGCGAAAAAGGCTGGCGCAAAAACAGTGATCATTCCAAAAGAAAATATGCAGTCGATGTTAAAGGAAATTGAGGGAATTACGATTGTCCCGGTTGAACATTTGACTGAAGTTTTTCAGGTGGCTCTTGTGAAAGAGTTTCATCCAAAAAAAGTCATTCCGGCTGCTGTCGAACTTTCAAAAAAAGAGATGATTTAATGCGAAACACTTCCGTTTAGAACGAATAAGCGGAAGTGTTTATTTTACTTTTTTGGGAAAAGTAACAATAACAGACAGCTTGCTTTAGAAACATTCTCTTTAATTAGACACATACATGCAAATGAGATAGAATTGTACAAAGATATTCCTGTTTTTAAAGCAAGGATAGCATGTTAAGTATTTGGAGGTGCAGTATTTTGGCGGAACAAAAGGAAATCATTATCCCTCTCCTGCCGCTTCGCGGATTGCTTGTTTATCCAACGATGGTACTTCATTTAGATGTTGGACGTGAAAAATCGATACAAGCACTCGAAAAAGCAATGGTCGATGACCACTTGATTTTTTTGACAACACAAAAAGAAGTTTCGATAGATGAGCCGACTGAAGATGATTTATATACAACGGGAACCATTACAAAGGTTAAGCAAATGCTTAAGCTTCCAAATGGGACAATCAGAGTTTTAGTCGAAGGGCTAACGAGAGGAAAGGTCGTCTCGTTTGATGAAGAGGGCAACTACTTTTCTGTTCACGTAGAGCCTTTTGAAGATGTGCCGGAAAAGGACGTTGAAGATGAAGCATTAATGAGAACGATGCTTGATTATTTTGAGCAATACATAAAATTGTCAAAGAAAATATCTGCTGAGACGTTTGCCTCTGTTGCGGATATTGAAGAGCCGGGCAGAATGGCTGATATTATCTCTTCGCATTTGCCATTAAAGCAAAAGGAAAAACAGGAAATTCTGGAAACCATTGATGTGAAAGAGCGAATGAACAGGGTAATCAGCATCATTCATAACGAAAAAGAAGTGCTGAATCTTGAGAAAAAGATCGGCCAGCGCGTGAAACGTTCAATGGAAAGAACGCAAAAGGAATATTATTTACGCGAGCAAATGAAGGCGATTCAAAAAGAACTCGGCGAGAAGGAAGGAAAATCAGGAGAAATAGCCGAACTGACGGAGAAAATTGAGCAGGCGGGAATGCCGGACCACGTCAAACAAACGGCATTTAAAGAATTGGATCGCTATGAAAAAGTTCCGGCAAGTTCTGCTGAGAGTGCAGTGATCCGCAATTACCTTGAGTGGCTGATCACGCTGCCTTGGAGCAAAAAGACAGAGGACGATTTGGATATTCACCGTGCTGAGAGGATCTTAAACCAAGATCACTATGGACTTGAAAAAGTAAAGGAGCGCGTGTTGGAATATTTAGCAGTTCAGCAGCTGACCCATTCGTTAAAAGGGCCGATCCTTTGTTTGGCTGGACCTCCGGGAGTGGGAAAAACGAGTTTAGCACGGTCGATCGCCAGGTCATTGAAACGGAATTTTGTCCGCGTCTCCCTTGGCGGTGTGCGCGATGAATCTGAGATTCGCGGCCATAGACGGACATATGTCGGCGCCATGCCCGGAAGAATCATTCAAGGAATGAAAAAAGCGGGGACGATCAACCCGGTTTTTCTATTGGATGAAATCGATAAAATGTCGAATGATTTTCGCGGCGACCCTTCTTCGGCCATGCTGGAAGTGCTTGATCCTGAACAAAATCACAATTTTAGCGACCATTATATCGAAGAGCCTTACGATTTATCAAAAGTCATGTTTATTGCAACCGCCAATAACTTAGCGACGATCCCCGGCCCGTTGCTTGATCGAATGGAAATCATTACGATCGCTGGTTATACAGAAATTGAAAAGGTTCATATTACAAGAGATCATTTGCTGCCAAAACAGCTAAAAGAGCATGGACTTTCCAAAGGAATCCTGCAAGTAAGAGAAGATGCGATTGTCAAAATCGTCCGCTACTATACGCGTGAAGCAGGGGTGCGGAGCCTTGAACGCCAAGTCGCTGCCATTTGCCGGAAAACGGCCAAAATCGTTGTTTCAGGTGAGAAAAAACGCGTGATTATTACTGAGAAAAATGTGGAAGAATTATTAGGAAAACCAAGGTACCATTATGGACAAGCCGAACAGGAAAATCAAGTTGGGGTAGCAACCGGGCTTGCGTATACGACGGTTGGGGGCGATACGCTGCAAATTGAAGTGTCGCTGTCTCCAGGGAAAGGGAAGTTAGTGTTGACCGGAAAACTGGGTGACGTAATGAAAGAATCGGCGCAGGCGGCTTTCAGCTATGTTCGCTCAAAAGCGAAAGAGCTGGGGATTGATGAGGATTTTCATGAGAAATATGATATCCATATTCATGTTCCTGAAGGGGCTGTGCCGAAAGATGGTCCATCTGCTGGGATTACGATCGCGACAGCGCTTGTCTCTGCTTTGTCGGGCAAAGCGATTCGAAAAGAAGTTGGTATGACTGGAGAAATTACATTAAGAGGAAGGGTTCTGCCGATTGGCGGACTGAAAGAAAAAACATTAGGTGCACACCGGGCAGGCTTAACGAAAATCATTTTGCCGAAGGATAATGAAAAAGATATTGATGACATCCCGGATAGTATTCGAAACGAAATGGATTTTGTACTTGTTGCCCATGTTGATGAAGTATTAAAGCATGCCCTTGTTGAGGGTGGAAAGCAATGAAAGTAACTAGCTCAGATATTGTGATCAGTGCCGTCAAGCCGGAGCAATATCCGCAGACAACCCTGCCGGAATTCGCCTTGGCAGGCCGATCCAATGTCGGCAAGTCATCATTTATTAATAAAATGCTAAATCGCAAAGGACTGGCGCGAATCTCGTCAAAGCCGGGAAAAACGCAAACGTTGAACTTCTATCTCATTAATGATGTGCTCCATTTTGTCGATGTTCCGGGCTATGGATACGCAAAGGTTTCCAAGAAAGAGCGCGAAGCTTGGGGAAAGATGATTGAGACGTATTTCACAACGAGGACACAGCTAAAAGCGGTGATGTTAATTGTTGATTTACGCCACCCACCGACAGCGGATGATCGATTGATGTATGATTTTCTCAAGCATTATGAAATTCCATGCATCGTTATTGCCACAAAAGCGGATAAAATCCCAAAAGGAAAGTGGCAGAAACACTTGAAAGTAACAAGAGAAGAACTGGAGCTGGAAAAAACAGATCATCTCGTCCTATTTTCCTCAGAAACCGGCCTGGGAAAAGACGAAGCCTGGCGCACCATTGAAAGTTTTCTATAAAAATAAGCACTCAAGCATAGCTTGAGCGCTTATTTTTTCCTTTTATAAAGCAAAAAGAAGCCAGCAGCTATTAAGATAGCCGGCCAAAATTTCCATCCTGTTTGCGCTTTTGTTTGAATGACGCCAAGATAGCCAGCCAGTTTATCATAAAAGAGTAAGAGAATGGCCAAAATTAAAAAAAGAACGGTTTGCAAGAGTCCTGTGTGTGTTTTTTGATAGCGGAGCAAGAGCCCTAACGCGATCACCAAGATAAAAAAGCCGTTTTGATTTTGAAAAATAGCAAACTGGTTTGCAGTATGAAAATTTAAGCCAAATCCGGTTAAAATAACGCCAGGCAAAATCGCTTCATAATCTTTTGCGATATAGCCTTGCCCTAAAAAAGCAATTCCGGCAATGATCATTAACGTAGGCCAGGTAAAAATCTGAGGAAACAAGGTGATCCCTGCCTGCTGCAAGAAAAAATAGGCACCAAAGCCGATTAGAATAATGCCAGGAAATATTTGTTGATTTTTCATGAGCAATCACACCATCCAATAAGGTTTGCTTGAATCTATCATATTTATTTGATACTGTACTAGAGGAAGGAAATTGTCGTTTTCTGTTAAGAAAAGAAGCTGTTCATTTTCTTTCGCTCTAATCTTAACATAGAGTGTTGGTTTCTGTTCACATATTTATCAAAATTTTTATGCCCAAACATGATATAATTAGACTAGTTTATTTTGCATTAAACATGGGGGTGACTTTTAACAAATGCATATTGTAATGATTGGTTTAAATTATAAAACTGCCCCTATTGAAATTCGTGAGCAGTTAACATTTAATGAAGCAGACGTTGGGGAAGCAATGAAAAAATTACAAACAAAAAAAAGCATACTCGAAAACCTGATTGTTTCTACTTGTAACCGGACAGAGATTTATGCGGTTGTTGATCAGCTGCATACTGGACGTTATTATATAAAAGAATTTTTATCCGAATGGTTTCAAATGGAACAGTCTCACTTTGTACCCTATTTAAATTACTTTGAAGAGGACACTGCCGTAGAGCATCTCTTTACGGTTTCATGCGGGCTTGATTCAATGGTGCTTGGAGAAACGCAAATCCTTGGCCAGATTCGAACGGCTTTTTTAGCAGCGCAAAAAAATGAAACAACTGGTACGATTTTCAATCAGCTGTTCAAACAAGCTATTACAGTGGCCAAACGTGGACACTCGGAAACAGATATTGGCGCGAATGCCGTATCTGTCAGCTATGCAGCGGTGGAACTTGCAAAGAAAATCTTTGGTTCGCTCCATCACAAGCACGTTGTGATCCTTGGTGCCGGGAAAATGGGCGAACTGGCTGCACAGAACTTGCATGGCAGTGGTGTAAAAAAAGTGACGGTACTTAACCGGACATACGAAAAAGCGATCGATCTTGCGAGCCGATTTAACGGTCAGGCCAAAACGATGGAAGAGCTTGAGAACTCTTTAGTTGATGCGGATATTTTAATCAGTTCAACGGGGGCAAAGGACATTGTTATTTCAAAAGAAACAATGGCCAGTGTAGAAAAAATAAGAAGGGGCAAGCCGCTGTTTGTCGTTGATATCGCTGTTCCCCGTGATCTCGACCCGAAAATTGCCGAGCTGGAAAATGTTTTTTTATATGATATTGATGATTTAGAGGGAATTGTCGAAGCAAATATGCTGGAACGCAAAAAGGCAGCAGAAAAAATCATGCTAATGGTTGAAAGAGAAATCGTTGAATTCAAACAATGGCTGTCCGTGCTTGGGGTCATTCCGGTTATTTCCGCTTTAAGAGAAAAGGCACTTGCGATTCAGGCAGAAACAATGGAGAGCATTGAGCGCAAGATTCCTCATTTATCGGAACATGATCGGAAGGTGCTAAATAAGCATACAAAAAGCATCATCAACCAGCTGTTAAAGGATCCAATCCTTCAGGCGAAAGAATTAGCTGCCCGGCCTGACGCAGAGCAAACCATGGATTTATTTAAAAAGATTTTCAATATTGAAGAGCTTGTGGAAAAGCAGCAAGCAATGGCAGCAGAAACTCCAAAAGTAGCGATCAACAAACCACTGGCTTCTTTTCAGCCGTAAGAGGAAGCATATATGTTTGAGATCTATATGACCAAACTGCATGAGCTGACTGTCGTTGTGTATGCCTTCAGCGTGCTATTATACTTTTGGGATTTCATTCACCATAACCGGAAGGCGAATCGGATTGCCTTCTGGTTACTTGCGTTTGTATGGGTATTACAAACGGTTTTTTTATTGCTATATATGGTGAAAACAGGAAGATTCCCGGTATTGACGATTTTCGAGGGGCTTTATTTTTATGCATGGGTTTTGATCACCTTATCCCTCGGAATCAATCATTTATTGAGAATGGATTTCATTGTTTTTTTTACGAATATCCTTGGGTTTATCGTTTTGGCCATTCATACCTTTGCTCCTGTGCAATATGAATCCCATTTGATCGGCCAAAAGCTGATTTCGGAATTGTTGTTGATTCATATAACAATGGCGATTCTTTCGTATGGTGCGTTTTCGCTTTCGTTTGTGTTTTCCCTGCTTTATTTAATTCAGTACGATTTGCTGAAACGGAAGAAATGGGGCAAACGC
>JAKACS010000193.1 GCA_021821235.1 Bacillota bacterium | reverse complement strand
TTGCCGTGCTAAAATTCGTTACAACAATTGGTTTGTGTAATATTTTCGCTTCGTCGATCGCAATCGATTTGCCTTCAAACTTTGATGGCTGAACATATAAATCAGCTTGGTTGAGATAAGGATATGGGTTCGATTTTACTCCAAGCAATTCAAAATCCCCGGTTAGCCCATTCTCATTGATCAGCTTGGTAAGCTTTTCCCGCTCTTCGCCTTCTCCGACTACATACCATTTGATCTTATGTTTTTTGTCCTTTAATCTCTTGCAAGCTTCAATCGCCATTTCCAACCCCTTTTGCGAATGCAAGCGGGCAATCGTCAGAATAATTGTCTCGTTCTTTTTCCTTTGATAGACTTCTATTCTTTGCTCGGCCATGTTTCTGATCATACTTGGAGAAACAATATTATAGATAATTTCTACTTTATTTTTTTGTGTAGGAAATCGTTTGGAAAATATATTGGCGCATTCTTCCGAAACCGTAATGATTTGATCCAATTGTTGAAAGTAATCGATATCAAAAAATGGATCCATTCCCAGCTTATCGTAATCAATGTGCACCCAGCCGATTTTTTTGACTGCATCGACTTTTTCAACACAAAAATAGGTCGACGTTTTTTCGAGAAAACCGATCGCGGCATCATATTTTTTCTCTATCTTACTGATAGATTTGGCGATATACTTCCATGTGTACTGTTCCTTGAGTGAATGATCTTTTATTTTTCGATTTTGAATTGAAAAAAGTAGTCTGTTGTAGGCAACTGAAATTTTTCCTTTTGCCAATAGTTTTAGCATGGAGACTGCAATCGGTAACGAGAAATGTTTGTAAGTTTCCGGTAGTGATAAAACCCTTACTTGCTTTGGTAAGTATTGATTAAAAATCCCTTCATGATTAAACAAAAACAAATCCACATGATAAGCAGTATAATCAATTTGCGCTAATAAATTGACCAAACTTTTTTCCCCACCGCCGGCAGCTAAGCTAGGAATGACAAAAAGCAACTTTTTCTTTTCCATAATCGCTCCTCAAACGATCTCACTTAAATAGTCAACTGCTTTATAAGACATTTGTTTTATTCTAGGAATGGCTTGCTGCAGCATGTTCTTGATTTCTGCTTCACGCTTAACCATTTCATCAAATCCGCTGATTAATTTTTTTCTGTCAGAAATTTCATTAATTCCCAAAACCAATTTTTCTTCACCAAATAGATCTTTAGCAATGCCGCGGGATTTGACACTGTAGCCTAACACCATTGTCGGAACACAGTTTGAGTAAGCAGCAATGGTTGCATGCGTTCTCGCGCCAATAAAAAATCTCATTCTGCCGATATAGCCTTTGTATTGGGTGGCATTTAAATGATCGGGCAAAATGAGAACTCTTCCTGTATGCTTAAATTCTTCATAATATTGCTTTAAGACTTCATAATCATTGTTTCCATGATCAATAACATGGGGTGTAAAGGCGATAGTTATCTTGGTTGTATCTAAAATATGCTGGATAAGCTTTTTAACTGCTTCTTGGGAGTGCGGATTTCTTTTCAAAACAAGCGGGCTGAAATTAACGCCTACCGTATTTCCATCCTGCCATCCATCAGGTAATTCCAGCTCTTCTTTTTCCATTGTGAACGCGGGATCCGCACACAACTTTATATTTTTAAGCCCCTTTTCCTTTAACAGGTGAAAAGTCAAGGTTTCACGGGCAAGGATTAAATCGAATAATTGGAGATCTTGCAGCATGTTTTCTGTTAAATCCTCTTCTCCAATGGAGCATCCCCAGAGAACCAGCTTTTTTCTTTTTGCTTTCACCGTTCTATCTATCTCATATAATGCTGGCTGTTCACCATAGCAATAATTATCTCCACCAATCGATAGAAAAACATCCATTTCGTTAATGTGTTGAATCGTTTTTTGTTCAATCTTCCTTAGCGCGTAGGACTCATCTTTAAAAAATTTCACTCTAAGTGCGGAAATTAGCCACTCCTTCGAAAATTTCTCGATATTTTGTGAAGAACTATCGTAAATGCCATCCAGTTGTGGTATATGCTGATCTGTTTCCGGCTTCCCGGAAGCTAAATAAATTTTTGAACTTGTGATTTTTTCCTTAATGATTTTTGTTGAAGATCGAACAATGGCTTCACAGCCTCTGTTAAGACTGCCTCCATGGGCAAACATCATAATTCTCATATCGGATTTTTCCTCCAGCTACTTATTTCTGAGTCTGCTATAGGAAGCAGCACAATAGATTCCAATGATAAAATTGTATTTCATCATCGTTATAACAGCACGATCATATCTTCCTAAGAAGTCGTTGCTATCAAAATTGCACTTTGTTAATGCTTCTTTGACCTGTGGACTGTTGATCATTTTTTTGATATTTTTATATTTTTCAAGAAAATTGCTGTTTGTACAGATAATTTGAAAAATAAATGCATTGACACTATTGATTAGTTTTTCAGCCTTTAGCTTGACCAATTCTTCTTTTGTCATATTGAATTTTATCGATTTAGGCAATTCCATCGCATAAACTTCCGACGCTCTTTTAAAATAATCATGCTTTAAAAAATTGCGCGTTGCACTGCCTGCCACTTCTCGGTAACAGTAACCTGCATAATCCAGATAAAATGCCGTCGTCGCTGCACTAAAAAATTGCAGATTAAACATTCCATCCTCACCCAGGGCAACATTTTCAGGAAAAATTATCTTATTTTCCTTAATCAGCTGATTTCGAAAAATTTTATTACAAACAGAATTTAAATTTTCACTTTTTATAAAGTGAGGAAGAATGCTCTTTTGAATATATTCTTTAGGCAAAACGGCAGATTTTCGAAAAGGATATTGCAAAGCCTCAGTTCCTTCACCTTTAAGATTGGAAATGACAACATCACAGTCCTGTTGTGTTGCTGCATTATATAATCTGTCAAACATCTCTTTCTCAACATAGTCATCCGCATCGACAAACCCGACATACTCACCCGTTGCAATATCCAACCCTTTGTTTCTTGCGATACTTACACCCTGATTTTCTTGGTCAATCAAATGAATCCTGCTGTCCTTTTCTTTATAGCTCTCGATTATTTCCCGGCTGCGATCGTTTGAACCGTCATTAATAAAAATAAATTCACATTCTTGAAGCGTTTGACTTAAGAGGGATTCGATACATTCAGCTACATAGTTTTCAGCATGATAAACCGGAATGATCACACTTACCTTTATGTCCATATTAAGACCACCCCTTATTCAACCAATAAGATAATATAATTTTTCCAACTCAACAGAATTGCTGTAATCTTTCCCACGAATATTGGCAATCAAGCGTTCTCTTAGTTCTTTACTTTGGTATAGCTTTTCAATTCCTTCGGCAATTCCTGCTGCACTTACATCGCAAATGATCCCGTCAATTCCATCTTCTACTTGGCTTTTCGCTGTAGGGTAATTCGTTATTAAAATCGGCTTGCCAAGAATCATCGCCTCTGTAACGGTGACTGCCTTGCCTTCATATCTGGACGGCTGAACATAGACGTCACATCCATGAAAATAAGGGTACGGGTTCGTCTTTTTCCCAAGCAAAATAAAATGATCTGTTAATTCATGCTTCTGAATGATTCTGTTTAATTCGGATTCATAGCCGCCATAGCCAACAACATACCATTTAAGATCCGTCAATCCTTTGTCATGAAGGATTCTCAATGCTTCAACGGCCATATCAAATCCTTTCACATAAGACAGTCTACCCACGGATAATAGATTAAACGTTTTCTTATTCATTGATTGGCCATTTTCCCTGGCCATTTGTTTAATAAATGCTGGTGATGTAATGTTTTCCATTACAATCATTTTTTCTGTTAAGGTTGGGTATTGGTTCAAGAAGGACTGCGCACATTCAGCGGAAACCGCTGCAATGAAATCGAATTGTTCCCAAACCTTTAAATCCAATTTGTGATCAATTTCTAGCTTCCCATAATCAGTGTGAACCCAGGCAACCTTTTGCTGCGCTTTTATTTTTTGGGCCACGATATCATGCGGCCAGGCATAGCTTATCGCAAGATCATACGTCTTATCTTGTTTTGGTAAAAACGGACAGGCATATTTTAGCGCAAGCTGCATTTGAATATAGCCAGATCCTTCGTTGAGCTTCATCCACTTTGCTTTTGCCGCTGCCACTACCTTCGTTGCAACCCTTGCTGTCGGAATCGAAAAGTAACCTTCTTTGAAACAATCAAGGACAGGCTTTCGAAATAATGAATATTGATCAATTTGCGGCAAAATCGTTACTTGCTTCGGAACAAGACCGAGATATTCACCTATATGATGATAGATGAGTAAATCGACAGTGTAGCGATTGTAGTCGAAGTTCTCTAACATATTAATCAAGCTTCGTTCAATTCCGCCAATTTCCAAATTGTATACGGCTATTAAAATATTTTTTTTCATATTGAACTCCCGAAACGCCTTATTGATTTGTCGCAACTTTAGGAAGACTATAGAGTGGAATGACTTTGTCCTCCCGTTTATTGATAAATAGCGCATTTGCTGGAACATGGCCTTTTACAACACTGCCGGCCGCAATCACCGCATTATCACCGATTACCGTATTACGTAAAATCACCACATTGGAACCGATCCAGACATTTTTACCAATTTTGACTTCTCCTTTTAACAAATGGGCATCTGTTTGATCTTTGTAATTATGATCATGGTCATTAATACAAACATTTGGGGCAATTTTCGTATGGCTTCCAATCGTAATTCGGTTGATACAGTTAATAGTGCAGTTGTCATTAATAAACACCTTATCCTCAATGACGAGCTCCCCGTCAAAGTCAATCCGGATGCTGGCATTCTTGCGAATAAAGACAAATTTGCCGATTTCTACTTTGGAGCGTTTGTTGAAAACCTCAATCCGGCTATTGCTTTGCAGTGAATAAATAGAAGATTTGATATTACGAAAATAGAGCAGCTTATAAAAAACTCCCCTCAATATGCCAATTAAATGAGCAAGATTCATTATTATTGCAAAATAAAAACCCCTTTTCGAGGTTTGAGAGGAAAATTCCTTCATGATTTTTATCATTAGTTTCATCCGTATTTCCCCTTAGCTACAAAATCTTCCTTAATTTCGCCAAATTGTTTCCACCGATCAATCGGGCAGCAAGCTGTTTCATCTTTGCTTTTACTCTTGCTTTTAACGGCAACCAGCTTTTATAAAAATAATGGATTGCATACGTATCCTTGCTAATAAATTTTCGACAATTAATATAGTCATACGGAGAAAAATACGTTTGCGGATAAAATGCGTTACCAGCCAGATTCTGATACTCCCCGTTTAATTTAAGGCCATTCTGTTCAAGAATTTTTGTAATAATCGCGACATTTGTTAATTCATTTAAGCTTCCGTCTTTATTGAAAAATGTTTTATCTTTATAGGATTCAAGAAATATGCCCATTAGGTTGTTTCCTTTTTTTGCGCCAATCGTACTTGTAGCAATATAGTTTTCCTGTTCAAATCCCCAAAATGAATCATGATTAAGCAGGTCATCGAATTTTTTTACAATCTCCACATCGGTATCTACATAAATGCCGCCATAGTGATAGAGGGCATACGCTCTTACATAATCACTTACGAAGGCAAATTTTCTCGCTTCATATGCTTCGCTTACATAAGTAAGGGAATGAATGTCAAAATTATCTTCATTCCATTCGATGTATTGATAGTCTGGCAAATGAACTTTCCAGCTATTGATACACTTTGTGACAATTGCTGGTTTTTCCCCTTTGCCAAACCAGCAATAATGAATAATTTTTGGGATATTTTCCTTCACCTGTATACTTCCCCAATTCTTTTTTAGTCAATATTCCGGTTTTGCCATTTGATAAATTCGATTAATGTTCGATATTCTTTTATTTGTTTTTTATCGATCCCTGATTCTTTTAATTCCTGAGCGAGGTCAAGCCATTCCCGATCTGAAATCTGTTTTGACTCCTCTTGGTTATTTGTTTTTAAGAGGGTTTTTAAATCGACATCCAACACGAAAGCAATTTTTTCCATCACTTGAATGGATGGGTTTTTGTTTACATTCCGTTCAATATTGCTTAAGTACGATTTTGATATTCCTGCCCGTTCGGCCAAAATGGATAATGAAAAGCCCTTTTGCTTGCGAATTTTACCTATATTGTCTCCGATCATTTATACTACCCCATCTTATTCTAAAAGTTAAAAAACGCTATACACATCGCTTTCTTTCGATTCTTAATTCGAGCGTGCTTCGTATACAGTCTATTACTCTCAATTGATCTTCTTCCGTCATATTTGTCCCTGAAGGCAGGCAAATGCCCGTTTCGAATAAATATTCCGAAACACTACTTCCTTCTTT
>JAKACS010000192.1 GCA_021821235.1 Bacillota bacterium | reverse complement strand
ACAGACAAAATATTTTAAATATATTGACCTTTCAGAAAAATTAAATTAAACTAGCGATAGAAAGTGATGGAAGGAGGACTGGTTTGTTACATTCAAAAATGGGGGAACAGCAAATTTACCAGGTTTTAAGAAATGCCATTTTTAATGCAGAGCTTCCACCGGGCACTCAATTAGTGGAATCTTCCCTTGCTGATGCGTTTGGCGTGAGTCGAACGCCGATTCGGTCGGTGCTTTCTCGGCTGAGGTATGAATCACTCGTGCAATTCATACCCAATAAGGGAGCATTTGTTTATTGCCCGACCCCGCAAGAAGCAGAAGAGATCTTTTTCGTCAGGCAGATCTTAGAGCCAGAAGCTACATATCTAGCAGCACTAAAGGCGAGTTCGACCGATTTTGAAAAAATGAACATCTTCTTGGATCGAGAGGAACAGTACTATCAGCAGAATCAACCACACCTTGCCCTTCAAGCCATTCAGTCCTTTCATATGGCAGTAATTGAAGCCTGCAAGAATGTGTATCTCATCCGGTATTTGCGAGAAATTCTATCCTTAACGTATATCATTCAAACATTCTACGACGTTGCAGAAACCAATACCACTCACTCCAATCATGAGCATCGTGCCTTGTATGAGGCTATCCATCAACGAGACGCTAACCGTGCAAAACAACTAGCCATCGATCACATTCCATTCATCGTAGGAGATATTGACTTCACGAAAAAATTAAATCACGCCTTATCAATTGAACAAATCATTACTCGGTACAATCCCTAGTAATTTTTTAATAGGGTCGATTGTATACAATCATTGTACACATACAAGGAGGATACAATATGCCGTCTATTAACATGAAAACAGCCGTGCCTGGACCGAAGGCTCAAGAATTGTTAAAACGAAAAGAACACGTCGTTGCACGAGGCCCATCCAATTCGATTTTATCCTTTGCAGAAAAGGGCGAGGGAGCCTTATTAACAGATGTTGACGAGAATACCTTTATTGATTTTGCTGGAGCAATCGGAACCTTAAACGTCGGCCATAGTCCAGCCCGTGTTGTCCAAGCTTTGAAAAATCAGCTTGATCAGTATATCCATACTTGTTTCAATGTCATGATGTATGAACCGTATGTTAGGTTGGCGGAAGAGTTGGTTCGGATTACACCAGGCGATCATGCGAAAAAAGCTTTTTTTGCTAATAGTGGAGCGGAAGCGGTTGAAAATGCTGTAAAAATTGCCCGAAAGTACACCGGCCGTAAAGGGATTATCTCCTTCGAACGCGGTTTCCATGGCCGGACGCTGCTGGCGATGTCGTTAACGAGTAAAGTAAAGCCTTATAAATATCAATTTGGACCGTTTGCTCCGGAGACATTCCGTGCAGGTTATCCTTATTATTTCCGCAGGCCGGAAGGGATGACAGAGGAGCAGCTCGATCAAGAACTTTTAAAGGAGCTAGAAACATTCTTCTTAGCTGAAGCGCCAACTGATGAAATTGCTGCTGTCATCATCGAACCTGTTCAAGGCGAAGGAGGATTTGTCGTTCCGTCCAAAACCTTCATGCAAGGGCTTAAGAAGATTTGTGAAAAGTATGGCATCCTCTTTATCGCCGATGAAATTCAGACTGGTTTTGCCCGTACCGGCACAATGTTCGCGATCGAGCAATTTGGCGTTGTGCCAGATTTGATGACATTATCGAAATCTTTAGGGGCAGGCCTTCCGATTTCTGCCGTTGTCGGACGTTCTGAAATTATCGATGCACCGGCGCCGGGTGAAATTGGGGGCACATATGGTGGAAGCCCGCTCGGCTGTGTGGCTGCCCTCGAAGTAATCAAGATTATTGAGAATGATGGATTAGTAGAGAGATCTCAAAAAATCGGAACGGCGTTAACGGAACGGTTTAAAAGTTTACAAGTTCACTATCCGCAAATTGGCGATGTTCGCGGCTTAGGTTCCATGGTAGCGATTGAATTCGTGAAAGATCCACAAACAAAAGAACCTGATAAAGAAGCGGTTTCCAAGATTATTGCCAATGCCCAGCAAAAAGGGCTGATCCTTCTAAATGCCGGACTATTCAGCAATTGTATCCGAGTCTTAGTTCCGCTAGTCGTAACCGATGAGCAGTTGGCTGAAGGGTTGGATGTATTGGAATCTTCCATTCACGAAGTACTGGGTCAAGCAGTAAAAGCGTAAAAGGAGACTTGTCCATGGAAATGTTAAAACAGGAACAGCTGAACAGTGGAGAACAAGTAACCGTTAAAGACACTGTATCTTCTATTATTAGCCGCGTTCGCCATGAAGGGGATGCTGCCCTCAAAGCCTATTTGCGAGAGTTTGATGGGGTGGAGATCGAAGAACTTCGCGTCAAAGGGGAGGATATTCAAAAGGCACGAGCACAATTGCCGCAAACATTGATAGAGGATCTCCAATTTTCTATTGAACGGATTCAAGCCTTTGCCGAAGCTCAACGCCGATCACTGACTGAATTTGAACAAGAAATGATTCCAGGGGTGTTTTTAGGACAACGGGTGATTCCGATTGAAACGGTGGGAGCTTATGTCCCCGGAGGCCGCTATCCGTTGTTATCTTCGGCACAGATGGCGATCATCCCGGCAAAAGTCGCAGGTGTTTCAAATGTGAAAGTATGTACACCGCCAACCAAGACAGGCGAAGTCCATCCGGCCGTTCTCGTAGCGGCCCACTTGTCCGGAGCAGATGAAATCTACCGTGTGGGCGGAGCGCAAGCAATTGCTGCTCTTGCTTACGGGACTGAGTCGATTGCTCCGGTTAACAAGATTACCGGACCGGGCAACTTGTTTGTGACCGAGGCCAAGCGCCAGGTAAATGGTCAGGTTGGAATTGATTTGTTAGCCGGTCCTAGTGAAGTGTTAGTGGTAGCTGACCAATTTTCTAATCCGGTTTATGTAGCTTCCGATTTACTTGCCCAAGCCGAACATGATGTTAATGCAAGGGTCGCCTTGGTCACGACGGATCGTGATCTAGGAATGGCCGTTCTTCGTGAAATTGAAGAACAGTTGAAAACCTTGCCGACTGCTGAAGTCGCCCGCGCATCGTGGGGAAAAAAGGGGCAAGTATTCTTGGCTGATCATTTTGAAGAAGCTATTTCAATTGTGAATGAGTGGGCACCGGAACATCTCCATGTTCAAACAAAAAATGCATATGAAATTAAAGACCGATTCATTAACTATGGATCACTTTTTTTAGGGGAACTTTCCTCGGTTGTTTATGCCGACAAAGTGTGTGGAACGAATCATATTCTTCCCACACGGGCTGCTGCAAAATATACCGGCGGCGTATGGGTAGGGACATTTTTAAAAGTAGTAACCTATCAACAGATCAAACCAGCAGGGGTAGAGGTGCTGGCACCCCATTGTGTTAGACAGTCAAACCAGGAAGGATTAATTGGTCATCTTCGCTCAGCCAATGTCAGATGGAGTGGAAAGCTGGACATCAACTAAACTTACATTTTAAGGGGGAAATTGGATGAAACACTTCACTAAACTTTTTTTGCTTATGGCTGTTGCACTTGTCCTTTTAGCTGGCTGCAGTAGCGGAAAAGCAACAAACGGATCTGTTAGTAAAGCGAAAGCTGACAGCAAATCTTCTGCTAGTACATTAGAAAAAGCAAAAGAAAAAGGGGTGCTGGTTGTCGCTTCCTCTAACGACGTGCCTTTTGCCTACATTGATAAAGATACGAAAAAGTTTGCCGGTATTGACGCTGAAATCATTACTGAAATCGCCAAGCGGTTAGGCATCCCAAAAGTAGAAATGAAAGAAGTGAAGTTTGAAAATCTGTTGCTTGAGCTTAATAACAACCGGGTTGATATGGTAACAGATGGAATGTATATCAAACCAGAGCGTCAGAAGATCGCCAATTTCACAAACATTTGGTATACCGAAGGGGAAGCATTAGTCGTCTTGAAGGATTCTCCGAGTAACGGTTTGGAGGATTTAAAGGATAAGACGGGTGGCGGACAAAAGGGAACAGCCTTCCTTGAGTTTGCGCAAAAGCTTCAAAAAGAAGGCAAAATCAAAGATGTGAAGGTATTTAACTCTCAATCTGAACTACTTCTTGCGGTTAATACGAAAAAAATTGATGCGACCATCACTGATAGTGCGGTGGCTGGATATAGTATCACCAATGATAAAACCTTGAACTTAAAATTGGTTTCTCCTTATAAAGCCGAAGCAGCTGGAAAAATTGGTGCGGCAGTCCGAAAGTCAGATAAAGATCTGTTGGAAGCTGTCAATAGTGAGTTGGATAAGTTGAAGGAAGAAGGCTTTGTCCTAAAAGTGTTGAAAAAGTATGGATTAAACGAAGATAACTTCGTGCCTGCTGGAAAGTAAGTCGTCATGTTCTAGGAGAGCTCTTGATGAAGCTCTCCTAATTTTATAATTGTCTGGCTTATGCTTTTCTAATATACGAGGGGGGTATATATGAACATCTTAAAAAATTTAGATTTTGCTACAGCCTTTAAAGACTTGTATCCGGAATTGCTTAAAGCGATGGGAACCGTTCTCGGAGCCACTATAGCCGGATTTGCTTTGGCGTTGGTCCTTGGAACATTGATTGCTCTTGGCCGTATTTCAAAAATCAAATGGCTGAACGGCGTATTGGTGGTATTCCTGGAAATTATTCGCGGCACCCCTTTGGTTGTCCAACTCGTGTATATGTATTATGTTGTTCCATTAATTCTCTCGCTCATCGTTCAATTTTGGATTCCAAACTATCAAATTAATTTTGATGCCTTTACTGCCGGCACTGTTGCGATGGGAATCAATTATGGTGCTTATTTATCCGAAGTAATTCGCTCCTCGATTATTTCGATCGACCGCGGTCAAACGGAAGCCGCACTCGCACTTGGCTACACCAAGCAACAGGCGATGTGGTCGATAGTCATTCCACAGGCCGGCCGGATTGCTTTACCCACCTTTGGCAATTACATTATCATGATGATTAAGGATACCTCACTTCTTGCGTTCATTACGGTGTATGAACTATTGCTTCGTACTCAAGCCTACGCCTCGCAAACGTTCTTAACGATTGAATCCTATACGCTTTTAGCACTAGCGTATTTAGTCCTAAGTTTACCAATGGCCCAAGTAGTCCGAGTGCTGGAGAGGAGATTAGCGCGCCATGTCTAATGCAATCATTGAAGTAAATCAATTGCGAAAATCTTTCGGCACGAATGAAATTTTAAAAGGAATTGATTTAGAGATTCATCAGGGAGAGAAGGTGGTGATCATCGGACCGTCTGGCTCAGGCAAATCCACTTTTCTTCGCTGCTTAAACTATTTGGAAATTCCAACAAGCGGAACGGTCAAGGTCCATGGTGATTATTTTAGTAAACCGGGTGAAAAATTTAATGAGAAGCATGTTGCTGGGCTTCGAACCGAAGTGGGCATGGTTTTTCAACGGTTTAACTTATTCCCAACGATGACGGCACTTGAAAATGTAATGGCTGCTCAAATCAAAATCCGAAAGAAATCGAAAGAAGCTGCCCGAAAAACAGCCGAAATCTATTTGCGTAAAGTCGGCTTGGCGGATCGGATGAATCATTATCCGGCTCAATTATCAGGCGGGCAGCAACAGCGTGTCGCCATCGCTAGAGCGCTGGCGATGGAGCCGAAAGCGATGCTGTTTGATGAGGCAACCTCAGCGCTCGATCCCGAATTAATTGGTGAAGTGTTAAATGTTATTCGCGAATTGGCGAAAGAAGGAATGACCATGGTTTTGGTCACACATGAGATGAAATTTGCGGAAGAGGTTGGCGATCGGGTAATTTTTATGGACGGAGGCGTGATCGTCGAGGAAGGATCGCCAAAGGAATTACTCCATAACCCGAAGCATAAACGAACGAAGGAATTTCTTCAAAAAGTGGAACATTAGGAGGAATATAAAGTGGTGGTTAACATTGGATCGCTTATTAATGGAAAAGAATATAGCGGAAACGGCCGTACCCAATACGAGGTACGGAATCCATACAATGGAGTTTTAGTAGGGAAGGTAGACTTTGCTACAGAGGAAGATTTACATTTGGCAATTGAAACGGCGGGGCAGGTTTTTGAGGGAACAATGAAAAAAATGCCTGCGCATCAGCGCTCAACAATTTTGCGGAAATCTGCGGACTTGCTTGAAAGCCGCGGGGAAGAATTTGCCCAGCTTCTTTGTCGGGAAGCAGGAAAACCGATTCGGGATGCTCGGGGAGAAGTGGGTCGTGCGGTACAGGTTCTTCGTTTCGCCAGTGAGGAAGCAAAGCGAAACGACGGGGAATTGATTAAGATGGATGCTGCGGTTGGAGGAGAAGGAAGAGTTGGATTTGCCAAGCGCGTTCCAGTTGGTGTCGTTGCCGCGATTA
>JAKACS010000191.1 GCA_021821235.1 Bacillota bacterium | reverse complement strand
TGGGACTTCTTGTTTGAAAATTTCTGCTGTTTTATCGGCAATTTTTGCAGCAAGAACCGGGTTTGTATCGAAAACATTGATACTGACAACTTGCGAATTGTCAATGCTGTTGACTGAAATTTGCCCTGCCAATTGATCGGATGAACGATTAAGTTGCAGCTCTTTCACGACTGGATCCAATATCGTAGAATCTTTCATAATGACCTGGAGCGTTTTCCTCGTTTCTTCATCCGCCCCGATGATAATTCTAGAGGATGTTTGATAAGTCGCAATTTTTGCTGATTGGCTAAAATAAATACCAGCCAATGTCGCAATCAAAGTAACAATTACGATGACCCAAATCCGCCTTTTCAACACCGTATATAATTCTTTTAAATTAATTTCTTTTACTTTTCGCTTTTCCGGATTGTTGATCTGGCTAAGGTTATCCATACATAATCACCTATTTAAAAGATTTTTTTGTTCTAGATAAAGAACAACCTGTGCAAAAAAATAGTTCTTTATATCTATATCTAATAAAATTCTGCCTACGTTCATTATATTAGTTCTTTATAACGAACATGTCAATAAGGATTTAATGAATTTTTCAAAAAGTTTACACACTTACTTCCAGTTGTTTATTTAATAGCTGGCGAAACAGGCCTTTTCGTTCGGCGGCCAATTGGTGAAATTGCCCCTGTTGAATAATTTCCCCCTGCTCTAAGACAATGACCTGATCGGCATTGCGAATCGTTGACAAACGATGGGCAATGACAATAATCGTCATCTTTCCTTTCAATGTATCGAGCGCTTCTTGAATTTTACTCTCATTTTCTGTATCCAATGCACTTGTCGCTTCATCGAGTACAAGAATGGATGGATTGCGGAGGACTGCGCGGGCAAGGACAAGCCGTTGCCGCTCCCCACCGGAAAGTTTAATCCCTCGGTCGCCAATCAGCGTATCTAGCCCCTGTGGCAGCTCTTTGACAAATTCTGCTGCAGCGGAAAACTCAAGTGCATGCCAAATATGCTCGTCGCTGGCCTTTTCGTTCACTTTCACCAAATTTTCTCGTATTGTCGCATTAAATAAAAACGGATCTTGGGGAACATAACTGATCGATTTCCTTAAAGCGAGCAGGTTTTCATTCGTAAGCGGCTGTCCGTCTAGCAGCACCTCTCCTGTTTCAGGGCGATTTAACCCCATTACCAAATCAATGAACGTGCTTTTTCCGGCTCCCGAGCGACCGACAATGGCCGTCATCGCATTAGCAGGTATCGTAACATGAATATTTTGCAAGGCGTATACAAAATTGTTTGGGTCATAGCGAAAATTCACATCGCGGCATTCAATCCCCTGTTTAATGGAAAGGGATTGCACATTGTTTGCATTTACGCCAACCAACTCCTGTGCATGAAGGCATTGATTTTGCATATCTAATAATGCTTTAAAGGATGGTGCCAATGAACCAAGCTGCTCTAAATTTGCTTGAATCCCACTAAATCTTGGCCACAGCCGCGAGAAGATCATCGTAATTAAGATCAGCTGTGTTGGCTGGGCTTGCAGCATTCGGATCGAAAAAAATAGAAAGATGGCGATTAAGAAAGCTGAAACGGCTTTGTATGTAAATTGGGAGATTGTATTCAATTTGACTAACTTAATAATGTTCAGTTCCATTTTTTGATTCAGCTCACGAAACCATGAAAAATGAGCTTCTTCCAGCATATTGCTTTTAATTTCTTTTATTCCGTTAAAATGATCCGTGATTCCCGCTTGGAACAGTTGTGATAATTCGTACGTTTCTTTTCCAATCGAATTGGATTTTTTGACAAATTTTCGCAGTAAAAAGAGAATCACAATTCCAAAAAACAAAACAAATAATGTTAGTTTCGTTGACAGCCAAAAGGCAATCCCCAATTGAACGGCCGCAAACACGATCGAGGTTAAAAACTGTAAAAAAATATTGGTTCCAGCACTCACCCGTGTTATTTCATTTGTCATCAAGTTAATGATATCAGATTTGCGGTTCTGGATATAAAATCCCCAATTTGCCTGCAGTAATAGTTTGTACGTCTCCTCCCGCAAATGGCGAATAAAGCCTTGCTGGATTTTCACATTTAAGATCATTTGCTTGCGCTGTAAAAAACTTTGCCCGACAATCAACAAAACATAAACTCCCAAAATGAAGAGCAGCATTACGGTTTGCGGAAAGTAAGAAAAAATCCAGGAAAACGCCGAAGTAGAGCTTGAACGAACATTTGCCACCCCTGATAAATTGATGAAAGGAATCAGAAGTAAAATACCAACCCCTTCAAACAAACTAATCAACACCATGCCGATCAAGTTAAGGTAGAGGATTTTTCCGGCAAAGGAATGGATTTGCTTTGTAAAATAGAAAATTTGCTTCATTCATTTATCCTCCTAAGATCATGCATGGTTCTTCGCCCTTCTCCATATCAATAAAAACGGCCGCAGCGGAAAATATAAGAGGTGAAAGGACTTCGGTAATGGTAAGGTTTCCATATCGGTTGGATAGGGATGCAGGCAGCTGATCATAAATAGAATTTTTTGCTGAACCGACATGAGCGAAAACAAATGGCGTTTATGGTACTTGGCCACCTCTTCCGGTATCGGATCTGCGTGCAGATTTACCATTCGTTCGATATAAAAAATCGCCTCTTGCGCCAGCTTTGACGGCCGTTTTCTTTTGAGAGGCATATGGAAATATTTAGGAATGCACGTCCCCAATAGCCGTGATGAGAGAATGATTGCCTGGCCGCCAATATCTAAAAAATGATGTTTCTTAAGCAATCGATTCAGAAATTTCCAATCCATTTTCATTTTAACTAAACGATCAATGTCTAACAGCCAGCGGAGACGGGACCAACCGTGGCGCGCGCCATGAGAGACCAAAAATAAGAATAAATCCTCATTTCCTAAAACAGGGAATCCAGTTTGGTCACTTTTCTTTTTCCGTTCCCATAATGCATCAAAGCTCGGTTCTTTGCCAGGGCCTGGATTCAATCTCCAATGAACCTCCAGTTTTACATTCCTTTGCGGATGAAAATAAGTAAAATGATGGTGTCTCCATTTCCAATCATTTAAAACCGTTTGGATATAGTCATCTTTTTGATAACCTTGATCAACAAGAAGTTTGTCGACTTTCATCAAATCTTCAATCGGAATAAGCAAATCGAGATCCCCTGACGTTCGAAGTGAAAGATCCCCATATAGCTCTGTCCCAAGAAACGGGCCTTTTAAAAAGAGCAGCCGCACCTGATTTTGGTTTAATAACCGGTTTACATTCTCCATCTCTGAACTCAGATGCAACATCCGAAACGTATTTTCTCTGTATAATTGAATGATGTACTGTTTGATTTGAGCCGGAATGATTGTCTCATCCATTTTTTGCAGTTTTGCAGCAAGGACAGGATATACCCGATGATGGATGGTTAGCTCGAGAAAGAGCTGCCAATTGATCCGATGAGCTTTTTCTCTTACATAATCGTGAAGACGTTTATCATCTTCTTCCTTTACTAGTTCAAAAATCATGTTTAATTCCTTTGGGATCAAGTTATCATTAAATTTGGAGCTATTCCCCATAGTGGTCTCCTCTAGAATCTCCCTTACTCATTTTTTTGGCAAACTTGCCGACTACTGCAAATTGATTCATTTCTTCTGCCCCTGTTATCAAAAAAGGGCCGCTTCTGAGCCAGGCATGTGCAATCATATTTCCGGCCTCATCTTTTGCCGTTCCTAAATAGAGGGTGCTTTCAATTTTACGTCTTTCCAGCATTTTCATTGCTGCTAGAGCCTTCACAAGGCATAGGCTTTCCCAAAGGGTATACTTGCTCATGATCTGGATTGCCTGGGAAACTTCTAAAAGCAATTTCTTGTTCGATTCATTAAGGCTATAGGAAGTTTCAGCCATCCTTTCTCCGATCAATGGAGCAACCTTTGAAAATGGCATGCTTTTGAGAACCCGACCCCACCCCAAGAAAATAAATGCTTCTGCTAAAATCCATTTGGTTTTAAAATCAAGCAACAAAAAGGTTTTCAATCGATTCATTCAATCCTACCTTCTTCGTTTCGAATGCGGATTTAAGGTGCAAGGGAAATTTCAACCAATCCTTCGCGTCTTAAGTTTTCCAAAAAGGAAAGGACCTGTTCCTCACATTCCGACTGCTCGACATTGTAATGGAAAACGAGTGTTTGGACTAGTTGCTTTACAGAAATCTCATCTGCTAAAAGCTCCCATATCTTTCCGCCAATTTCCCCCAGATTGTAGTATTTGCCGCTATCAATACTTAACATTACCTTTTCACCATTCATATCACTTACAAATAGTTTTTTATTTTGCAAAACGGTTGATTGGGTTGTAATCAGTTTCGTGTCCATCATGATTTTTTTCCTCCTTGCTTGTTGTTTCGGTGATTAATGATACAAGATCAAATGCGGTAAATCCTGAAGCAGGCCGCTCAAGCCGAAACATATTCGCATGCTGCAACAGTTGGGTTGAGCAAGAAAAATGCCAATCCATTAAACCTAAACGTGGAATCAAAAAGTTTCGGTAGGTATGTGAAAACAAAGTATGTAATCGTTGGAGTTTTTTGGCCGGGTATAATTCAGCCCTTTCTTTCTTTGCTTTTGTTAATTCAAAAATTCCAGCAAGCGGCAGCGGTTTTTCAAAGAATGCTGAGGCAACCGGGACGGAGAATTTTGTTTCTCGATCAAAAATGGGCCGAAAACCATTTGTTTCTACATCAAATTCCGTTAAGCTTTCTTGCCATAGCTTTTGCTGCGGGTAAGAAGGAATAACAATTGAAGGGCCTTCGGTTGCAATTGCAACCGCAACGATATCATCACTGACTAATTTAAAACCCTTTTTTAGAAAAGCGGAGGCTAACGTTGATTTCCCCGCTCCTGATTCTCCGACAATCGCATAGGCTTTCCCATCAATCGCGATCGCACTTCCATGCAATGGAAGAATCTTTCGCTGCAACAGAATCACACCCATACACGTGCCAAGAATGTAAAGCCGTAGTAAACCCTCATCAACTTGTTTTAACGGCACAACCGTTATTTTTTTCCCTTCTTCAATTGCGAAAAAAGCAACAGCTGGCACATAGAATAGGACTTGATTTTCTTTTACGATAAATTCATACGGCGCCATTTTTAAATCAAACCATTGACTTGAAAGGGTAGCTACTTTAATGTCAATCCCTTCTTTGCCATCATGTTCTGTGACAGCAGGTAACTCAGGAAGGGAGATCTCACTCGCAATGTTCATACCAAACCCGTGATAGATTGTGTTGATCGTGGATTTTGCCATTTTTTCACTCCAACTTTTAATCGGGGCTAAAAGCCCTTACCTCTCTCGGATATAAGGGCTTTTAAACATACGTAAGTATTTGTCCCGCTTTTTATATTTTTAGCTTGTAAAACGATAATAAGGTGCGTCGGCTCTTTCTCCTGGCACATATGCTTCGTCTGTTAATGGACCGTCAACAGACGAAGCCATTGTCATGCTTACATCAAGCACTTCTACTACCGGCTTTTTCCACTCTTTCTTTTCCAAATTTTTCACCCCCTTTCAAAACCATTTTTCGAAAAATCGCTTGACGATAATCATGCGCATTAACGTTTTATAATGCGGGTTTGTCGCGTATTCTGCCCGCGGCTCCCCCTCTTGAACTTGATCAAGAGCTGTCTTAAAAACGTCTTCCTTGACATAAGCAAAGAAAGATTTGTCGGCAGCAAGCTGCTGGAGCTCATTTGTAAAGCGATTCCAATGAGGGATCATCCGGTGCACCCAATCTGCACCCTGAACCCCTTGAATTCGCTGATTTAACCTTACCTTTTCAGGCAGATAGTTTTTCGTTGCTCGACGGATCAGCGCTCGATCCAACCCTTCTTGAACATATTGTTCTTCAGGAATGGCCAAACAGAATTGAATGACCCGAAGATCATTTGTTGGATCCCGCTTCCATAAGGAAAACGGCAAGGAAAGTTTTGTTGCAAGCGTATTGCTGGCATTCCAATGAAAAACTTCATCAAAATGGCTGATCCTTTGCTCGTAAATGTTTTTTGATAAAAACCATCCCGACTCGCCTATTCCATACTCCCGAAGCTTAGTAAAGACTCCTGTCTTCTTAGCAAATTCCGGATTGATAAGCGATGGAGCTTGATAAGTAGTTCGATTCTGATCGATAAAAGGAATGGCCAGACCGCTTACATATTTTAAAATTTGCAATCTGTTGACACCCAAGTTCTTGCTGAATTGATTGATTTCGGTTAGCAGGCGAAACCACTTTAGCCTTTTCAACAGTTCTGCGTAATAAATTTCAGCCGAACCCCATGAAACCGATAAATTTCCCCTGCCGCCATTCAATAAGATG
>JAKACS010000190.1:2709-6377 GCA_021821235.1 Bacillota bacterium | reverse complement strand
ATTTTCCGGTCAAATTGAAAAGCTTCCGCGAAGGCTGTTTCCAATTGTTCACGGTTTTGGCATTTGCTAATCCCGACACTTGAACCGAGATTGGCGGGTTTGACAAAACATGGGTAGCCCAATTTTGATTCCACTTGCGCGTAGGCTTCCTCTTTCGCTTTTTCCCATTCTGAACGTGTAAAAGCAACATACTTTACTTGTGCAAGTCCCGCTTGAGCAAAAATATTTTTCATAACGACTTTATCCATTCCAGCTGCAGATGCAAGCACACCATTGCCAACATATGGGAGGTTCAACAGTTCAAGCATTCCTTGAACGGTGCCGTCCTCTCCATTCGGGCCATGTAAAAGCGGAAAAATCACATCAAGATGGGCATCATTCTGCTGATCCCCCTGAAATAGCGATGGTGCCAAAGACAATGGCGAAAGTTCATTTCCTTTGGAAAATTCCAGCTGTTGAACACTCTGAACCGGGCTCTGCAGCTGCGACCCTTTTATCCATTGCCCTGCAGTTGTTATGTAAATGGGATATACTTCAAATTTTTCTAGATCCAACGCTTTTATGACAGCAAGAGCTGTTTGCAAAGAAACTTGGTGTTCCGCAGACTTGCCGCCATATAATAAGCCGAGTTTCGTTTTCATTTGATTAAAACCTCCATTGTCTGATTCACTTTCCTATTTTATCACCGAATGAGCAGGGAAAGGCAACCAAACGATTGTTTTTTTCACATGGATGCAAAAAATTCAATTACCAAACTTAATGGATTAAGACCTTCTTCCTATTTTATGAAACATTTCACTTGCTTATGGCATCAAAAATACTGAAATCTCTCCAAGAAAAGTGGAGAGATTTCTTTAACGCTCATTTCTGCAATCAGGTCTGATTTAAATCACAAATAGCTTCCATTCCTTCGTTTTTCGATCAAAGATAATTTTAGCATGGCAGGTTTTTGCCGACATTTGCTGGTATTCCTCATACATATCGTCCATGTTGGCGAAATCACCGATAACCCAAATCGGAATTTCCAGCCGGCTTCGCTGCAGATCAGCATCCTTTAAGGAAATGCAGATCCCCTCTTTAATAAACGGAGTTAACGATAGCAAAATTTCTTTATTGACCGCAGGATACTGCCTTTTTTTCCGTACCCCAAGAAGCGTTTTTTCCCGCTTGAGCTTGCTCAATTTGCTTGAGATCGTCTCGCTGAGCAAATGGAAAAAATCTTTAAAGCTGCGGTAATACACTTTATTAAACCAGCCGTCGTCCTGGGCCAAATAGACAAACCGATTTCCTAATTTATGATAAAAGGGAGGTTTTAAATGGTGCTTTAAGTGGCCTAAATAAAGAAGTTCCGCGATTTCCTGATCCGATAATTCGTTCAGCCCTTCTTCTTCCACAAAATCAATCCAGCAAAAATTCCCGTAACGGGAGACGTCTTCTTGCGCCAGTTTTTCTACTCGATCCTCAGGACAGAATTCAAGCTGGGTATGCATATTAAAATCCGTATCATCAAACTGATGTTTTAATAAAAGCAAATGATTGAATGAATCTGAAAAAGCTGCGGCAAACTCGTCAAATTCAATACCATATGAAAGAACAAACTGGCCGGCTTGATTTAAGTGGACATAAATCAGATCCCGTACGTCCTGATGATGCTTTTTCAAAGCCACACTCCTCCGATCAAGGAAAATTCCTATTCAGCATGAAAATGAAGAAAACAGCTTCCTTAAGAAACTGTTAAAACTTAAAAAATGAATTCCATCCATTATTTTATCAAAAAATAGGTAAAATAGCTTATTTCATTTGTTTTACAAATTTACCAAGTCCTTAGCCTATACCGCACTATTATGATCCAAATGCCTCTAGATTATTTTACACCTTTCCGCGAAAGTCTTGTAATATTTTTCCTCATTCTATTGTGAAGAATCTTTTTATTTGCTAGCATGAAAGTATACAAATTAACAAGTTGGGTGTGGCCAATGCGAACGAAAAAGAACGCCGATCGATTTGACTGGACATTAACACTGCTTCTTTTTTTATTTTTTCTTATCAGTTCTGCTGCCATTTACAGTGCCCAAGCCTCTTCCCAATATGGAAAAAATTTTCTTATACTGCAAGTATTTTGGTACATTGTCGGGGCTGCGATTATCAGTTTAGCCCTTTTGATCGACAGCGATCAATATCGGCGTCTTTCCTGGTTCTTTTATGGCTTTGGCATGTTGCTGTTAGTCGCCCTTTTTATCGCCCCGGATAGCATTGCCCCTATTCGAAACGGTGCCAAGAGCTGGTTTATTTTGCCTAAACTCGGCTCGATTCAACCTTCAGAATTTGTGAAAACTTTTTTAATCCTTGCCCTTAGCAAAATTATAACCGGCCATCATGAACAGCATCCGGACAAATCGCTGCGAACCGACTTTCTTTTATTACTAAAACTAGGAGTTACCACTGCTGCCCCGTTGGCATTGATTATGCTCCAGCCAGACCTTGGAACCGGACTGGTATTTCTATCGATTTTAACCGGGCTCATCCTTGTCTCCGGAATCTCCTGGAAAATCATTTTTCCGCTGTTTGGCTCTGGTGTTTCTTTTGGCGCTCTTATCCTTTATTTTGTCATTCAGAAACCCGATCTTCTTGAAAAATATTTAAAAGTAAAAAGCTATCAATTTGACCGAATCTATTCCTGGCTTGATCCGGCTGGCAATCAAACCAATTCCGGGTATCATCTTATGAAGTCCTTGACGGCCATCGGCTCTGGACTGGTGACAGGCAAGGGATTCGGCAATCGCGAAGTCTATGTTCCAGAGGGGCATACCGATTTTATTTTCAGCATCATCGGAGAAGAGTATGGCTTTGTCGGCGGCAGCCTCGTTATCGGACTGTTCTTTTTGCTGATCTATCATTTAATCAAAACGGCGCTGGAAACCAATGATCCGTTTAATACATATGTTTGTACGGGAATTATCAGCATGATTACCTTTCACGTTTTTCAAAACATTGGCATGACCATTCAAGTATTGCCAATTACCGGCATTCCCTTGCCATTTATCAGCTATGGCGGAAGTTCGTTAATGGGAAATATGTTTGCCATGGGCATAGTTTACAGCATTCGCTACCATCATCGAAGCTACATGTTTCCAACAGAAAAATACCACCTATCTAGTTGAAAAAGTGGAATTCAACCCGCTTTTCATTCCATTCTTGCTAAAAATAGTATAAACTTGATTTTGAATTTGTTGAAGTGAAGGTGAATTATGTCCAATTTTATTTACACTGTTTTAACGATGTTGTCTTCATTAGGTTATTTAGGCATTGCTTTAGGCTTGATGATTGAAATTATTCCAAGTGAAATTGTGCTCGGCTATGGCGGTTATCTCATTTCAAAAGGTATTTTGAATTACCCGATGGCCATCATTTTCGGGATTATCGGCGGGACGATTGCCCAACTGTTTCTCTATTGGGCAGGCTATTACGGAGGCCGCCCTTTTTTAGAAAAGTACGGAAAGTATGTATTGATACACAAAAAGCAGATTGATCTTTCGGAGCAATGGTTTGAGAAGTATGGAGCCGGGGTCATTTTTACAGCGCGGTTTATCCCGGTAGTCCGTCATGCGATGTCGATTCCTGCCGGGATTGCCAAAATGCCGATTGGAAAATTCACTTTGTATACCTTC
>JAKACS010000190.1:0-2699 GCA_021821235.1 Bacillota bacterium | reverse complement strand
GATTCCCTGGACCATCTTCTTTCTCTATTTAGGGGAAGTGCTCGGCAATAACTGGGCGAATATTAAAACGATTGCCCAGCCGTATGTCATGCCAATGATTCTCGCTGCTATCCTGATCGCTGTTGTTTACTTTTGGATCAAACGAAAAAAATAGCCACCTATTGTGGCTATTTTTTATTCAGAGTATCGGTTCGTTTCATTTGAAAACTTCTTTTGCGCCCATGCGTCCAATTTCTTCACATGCTTTTTCCCAATTGTAAAACCATAAAGAAGCAAAAGTACAATGATTAAGGTGAAAACATCGAGATGCCTTGATGCGGCAAAATTTATTATTCCCATGGTTACTTGGGGGATCACTCCTGTCAGTGCAAGTAGTACCGTTGCAATTTTAAACCAAAAAGAGGATTGGAGACGATAGCGTGCATAGAAAAGAAAAAACGTCGAAGCCCAGGCGAAAACTTCCAAGCTCGCAAGTATGATCCATTTATTTCCAATTAAAAATTCCATCTTTCTATCCCCCCTCCAAGCTCGAACATATGATTGATTTTATCATATCTTTACTGGTGATTTCTCGACAAGATTGTTCATCATTTGACATAAATGGAGTTCTCATCATATATTAACAATATAGCTCTTTGTGGCGAACAATTGTTGATAGAGAAAGGACTGATATTTTGAGAAAGATAGGCTTAGCATGGCAAATCGTGATTGGTTTAATTCTTGGTATTGCCGTAGGGGCTATTTTTTATGGAAATCCGGCGGTACAAACCTATCTGCAACCAATCGGAACGATTTTTATTCGTTTGATTAAAATGATTGTGATTCCGATTGTTGTTTCAAGCTTAATTATTGGCGTTGCCGGTGTAGGCGACATTAAAAAGCTCGGTAAGCTTGGCGGCAAGACGATTCTTTATTTTGAAATCATTACGACAATCGCGATTATTATCGGATTGTCCGCAGCAAATATTTTCCAGCCTGGTACAGGCATTAATATGAATGCGCTTCAAAAAAGTGATATTCAAAGTTATGTGACAACTACGAATGAAGTAGAGAAAAGTCATGGCATGGTTGAGACAATTGTTAATATTGTTCCGGCAAACCTCTTTGATTCCCTTGTGAAAGGCGATATGCTTGCAATTATTTTCTTTTCTGTTTTATTCGGCCTTGGCGTGGCCGCGATTGGCGAAAAAGGAAAACCGGTTCTGCAATTTTTCCAGGGTACAGCCGATGCGATGTTTTACGTTACCAACCAAGTGATGAAATTTGCTCCATTTGGCGTCTTTGCTTTAATCGGTGTAACCGTTTCAACTTTTGGGGTATCCTCGTTAATCCCATTAAGCAAATTGATTGTCTCCGTCTATGGGACGATGGTATTCTTCATTATTGTTGTGTTAGGTCTGATTGCCAAATTTGCGAAAGTCAATATTTTTGATTTATTCCGCATTTTAAAAGATGAATTGATTCTTGCTTATTCAACAGCGAGTTCTGAAACGGTGCTTCCAAAAATTATGGAGAAGATGGAACGCTTTGGCTGTCCAAAAGGGATTACTTCTTTTGTAATTCCAACTGGCTATTCTTTTAACCTAGATGGATCGACGCTCTATCAAGCGCTGGCAGCAATTTTCATTGCGCAAATGTACGGAATTGACCTTTCTATCGGACAGCAAATTTCGCTTATGCTCGTGTTGATGGTAACATCAAAAGGAATCGCTGGAGTTCCGGGCGTTTCATTCGTTGTGTTACTTGCGACTCTAGGTTCTGTCGGCATTCCGCTTGAAGGACTTGCCTTTATTGCAGGGGTTGACCGGATTCTGGATATGGCGCGCACTGCTGTAAACGTTGTCGGCAACTCCCTTGCCGCGATTGTTATGTCAAAATGGGAAAACCAATACGACGCACAAAAAGCGGAAGAATACTTAAGAGAAGTAAAAGGAGATGCCCCTGCATTTCAAGAGTAAACAAAAAGCTGTTTGACCGGTTCCTTTGCGGACGGGTCAGACAGCTTTTTTTTATTTGAGTGCAATCTCTTCTTAATTGTTTAATAAGATTAACATCTTAATAATGAGAAAAACTTCTCTTATTGACCTTGAATGCCGATTTTTCGCTTTGGCGGGCTTTATGAACCGCTCTTATTGACCTTGAGTGCCGTTTTTTATCCTTTGACGTGTCATGCAGTCTGCTTTCATGATACATTACCCGGATTTTTCCTACTCAGATATAGCATAGTGACCCCTTCACTATGGCGCAATCAGCTAAATTTGATACCCCTCCAATTCCAGCAACTTTTCTTTGAAAGGGATTCGACCTCCGGCATAGCCGACTAAATCCCCGCCCTTGCCGATCACCCGGTGGCATGGAATGATAATCGGCCATTGGTTGGCCTTGTTCGCCTGTCCGACAGCGCGAACAGCTTTCGGGTTGCCAATCATTTCAGCGATTTGGGCATAACTTCGAATTTCCCCGTACGGAATCGTTTGCAACGCCTGCCAGACGCGTTTGCGAAAATCCGTACCATCGATGACTAGAGGCAAATCAAAATCTTTTCGCTGACCCTTAAAATATTCCTCCAACTGCACAATGGCATCTGAGCAAATCTCGTTCCCGCCTTCTTGTATCTCTGGATTTTCCGCTAATAACTGCTCCCAATCCTCTTCAAAAATTTCCACTCTCGTGATTCCCATCTCATTGGCCACAACCCA
>JAKACS010000189.1 GCA_021821235.1 Bacillota bacterium | reverse complement strand
AATCTCGGCAACATTCCAGGCATTGATAAGTAGTCTTCTGGAATTCGGATTCTTTCTAATTTGTTCGATTAATTCACTAATTTGATCAACGGTTGTCCCATCCGCTCCTGTCCATGAGCGCCATTGATGGCCATAAACCGGACCCAGCTCTCCGTTTTCATCTGCCCATTCATTCCAGATTCTTACCCCATGATCCTGCAGGTACTTTACATTCGTATCTCCCTTTAAAAACCAAAGCAATTCATAAATAATCGATTTTAGATGAAGCTTTTTCGTTGTAACAAGCGGAAAACCCTCTGCTAGATTGAATCTCATTTGATAGCCAAAAGTGCTAATCGTTCCTGTTCCCGTCCGGTCTTCCTTACTATCTCCATTTTTCAAAACATGTTCACAAAGCTGCAAATATTGCTTCAATACAAATACTCTCCTTTAATTTCTTTCATCCACTTATTCTACCAGACCTACTACCCATTTCATATCCTTCCAATGGCTTAAACAATTTTTCAGAAAAAAAGCTGCCAATCGGCAGCTTTTTTCCTTCACACATCGAGTCCGAAATTGCGGCAAAGGGCTGCCAAACCGCCGGCAAAGCCGCTTCCGACCGCACTAAATTTCCAGTCGCCATTATGGCGGTACAATTCACAAATGACAACTGCTGTTTCTACAGAAAAGTCTTCACCCAAATCGTAGCGGAGAACCTCTTGATTCGTTGCCTCATCGACCAGTCGGACAAACGCATTGGATACTTGGCCAAAGTTTTGGCTCCTTGCCTCCGCTTCATGAATCGTTACGGTTATAGCAACGCGGTGAACGCGAGAAGGGACTTTGCTAAAATCAATTTTGATCTGTTCGTCATCCCCTTCGCCTTCTCCCGTCCGATTGTCACCAGTATGCTCAACACCACCAGATGGATGGACAAGGTTATTGTAGAAAATAAAATCCGTGTCTTCTATGACTTTCCCATTTGCATCCGTTAAAAACGCGGATGCATCCAGGTCAAAATCATGGCCGCCCGAGTATCGGTTAGTATCCCAACCAAGACCGATAATTGCTTTTGTTAAACCAGGATTGGTTTTCGTTAAGTCGATCCTTTGTCCTTTGCTTAAATTAATCCCCATTCATCTCACCTCATTGTCTATTTTACTTTAATTGCTCAATTGGTGTATGCGCGAACGACTTCGCCAAGGCTTGCAGCATTTGTACCATTGCCAACAGCTGCAAACTTCCATTCTCCGCCATTGCGGTAAATTTCACCGGCGATTAAACACGTTTTCCCACTGTAATCCTCGGTTAAATTATAACGCAGCATTTCCTGCTGGCTGCCCCCATTTACGATCCGAATAAATGCATTGCGGATCATCCCAAAGTGCTGTCTGCGCTTAACGGCATCATAAATATTGACAACAAAGACGAGTTTTTGAATAGTAGCCGGAACTCGATTTAAGTCAACAACGATTTGTTCATCGTCCCCGTCACCGTCACCAGTTAAATTATCGCCGGAATGCTGGACACTGCCATCTTTGCTTTTCAAATTGCCGAAATAAATTACGTCATTGTTGCTTTGAAGGCGTTCATTTTCGCCAAGCATAATAACCGAGGCATCACAATCAATATTCGTTGTGCTGCCGCCACCAAACAGGGAACCGAGAAATCCTTTTCCACCGCTTTGAACAGGATCCCAGCCGAGACCTACCATGATCTTTGAAAGTCCGGGATTGCCTTTTGTTAAATCAACTCTTTGTCCTTTTTGCAAATTAATTGCCAAATCAATCACCTCATAAAATTAAGTATTGAAAACCTTGCTAATATGTAGTTTTTATCTTTATCAACGGGCGGAAAACGCCGCGTTGATTGTTGTTCATTGTTGTTTCAGCTTTTTAAAATTTTCCTGCAGTTGTTCCAAACGTTTTGTGCCTTCTGCCCTTTGTCGCTTGTTTTCTTCCTCGATTGCTTTTGTTTCCTGCATTCCTTTGATAATAATGTTCCACGATTCTTCTATCGTTTCAATTTTTATGCTTGGACTGCCGGCCAACCGGGCAATATCTATACTTTGCTGCGAAATATTTTGCGCGTTTCTGACAAGCATTTCATTTGTTCTCCGATCAAGCTCGCTCATTGAATCAGCAACAAGTTTCTGCCGTTTAGCTGCGACTGCTTGTATTAGGCCGTTTTTAAAAATAGGAATGGTTGTGACAAACGCTGAATTAATTTTTCCGATTAATTTTGTATTTCCTCTTTGCAGCAGCCGAATTTGCGGAGCTGTTTGCAATGCCACCATTTTGGCCATTTCCAAATCATAGATTCTTTGTTCCAGCAATTCAATGGCGTTTTTTAAACTGTCAAGCTGCATGGATGCAAGCTGGTCTCCTGTGGCGGCACGCCTTTCGAACTGGGGAAGCTGGGTGCTTTTTACTTCTTCCACCTTCATTTGGCCAGCAACAACATATTTTTCAAGCGTCAAATAATATTGGTAGTTTTGTTCATACATTTGCTCAAGCATATTGGTGGAATCAACCATCTCATGCTGGTACTTCGATATTTCCACGTAAACTTTGTCAATTTCGCCGCCCATTGTTTGATATTTACCAAACAATTTTTCGACGACTTTTTCCCCTTTTTTAAAAAGTTTTCCAAAAAACCCTGGTGAGGTTTTCTGAAAGTCTTTTGGATCGAATTTGTCCATGATTCTGCCGAGCTGCTTAAGAAGTTCTCCAGAATCTTCAATTTTCGTTGTCCGCATATTGTTTAAAATTTGATCTGAAAATCGCGAAATTTGTTCGGCTGGCTCTTTTCCAAATGACAAAATTTGAATTTGATCGCGTTCATCGATCGATTTGGCCAAATTTTGAACCTCGGGCTCTTTCCGGAGAGCGAGCTTGATATCTTCAGCTTTCGCTTCTGTTAATTGATCATCAACATTCGCGGGCGATAAACTTTCAAATGAATTGGCTGATGGATTCATTTTTTATTCTCTCCTTAAATTTTTTAGAAACCCATGCAAAAAGTTTTTCTTCTGCTTGGAAGCTACCCTGTATTCTTGATCAAAGACCACTTCCTCAAGCCAGTGGGTATCAAATAAGTCTTCATCAAGAAAGTTTTCTATATCATTATGGCCTGCAGGGTTATAAGCGATTACATCGGCTCCAAAATGATTCAGCAACAATAGCAATGCGGCATCAGATCTTGAAAGAGTGCCGTTTCGTTCATTGTTGTAAAGGACAAATTTAGGTACGGTTTGTGAATAATCAAATTTCTCCAGCAGCTGAATGATATTTTTGGGTATGTGCATTGCCGTGCTGAACAAATAAATTTCCAGCTCTTCATCATTTTCATTCGGCAATTTTTTAAGACGAGGATTTTCACAAATTTGTTTCACGGCATGGGCAATTCCCATTTGCAAGCCTTTGGGCAGATGGGAGTATGTCCAATAATGTGCATGCATCATTTTTTCTGCTTCTAAACTGCCGTCTTTGTTAAGAGCACTGCGATAATGAAACCGAAAATCATTGGCCGTCTCAATTGAAAAGGGAAATCGCTGAATCAACAGGCTATGGCTAGTTTGAACAAACCCATGGATTCGTTCCCAATATTCTTTTTGGTCTTTGCTCACACCCAGTATTTTAGCAAAAAGGGAAGGGATTTTCACATGACCGTCTTCCACTTCGAAGCCTGGCCGGATCATCGCAAGCTCCTTTCCCAACAGAAACAGTTCATCATACGTCGTCTTTAACGTGACGGATGAAGGGATATACTCTCTCAGCTGCCACGGCTTATACAGTCCAGAGCCGTCCTGATGGAGAATTGATTCAATTTCTTTTGAAGCCCGATAAGCTACTGTCGTCTTCCTACTTCGTTTTTCGATTGGAAAAGGTTCCGGCGACTGTTTATTTGGATATTGATAAACAAACGTCTGTTCTTCTACAATTCCTGCAAGCGGATCCTTGCCATTAGGATGAAAGAGAACGAGATCGCAGCCCAGAATCAATAAAAAATAAACGAAATATTGATGGCTTTTGTTAAAATCGCCATACCACAGAAATTTAGGCATTGCCGTTTTCGGATCTGCCGTTGTAAGTGGATCCAGCAGATGGTTCTTCGACCACTTAACAAGATCAACTAAAACCCTTCTTAAGTCGGGATGATGCAACCCACCAGGCTCTTTTTTCTCAAAAAGACTGAGTGTTTCAATCATTGCTTCCCGCAGTTTGCGATGAAGCAGTGGATTTTCAGATTTTAAAATTAATTGTTCCCCATCAAGGAAGGCAGCAAACCGATTGATGGATAGCTTTTGTTCTTTGTTAATTTCAAGAACCTTTTGAATCGCCTGAAACTGCCGGTTATCAATTGTTTTGTCAAGCGTTCCTTCACTTAACAGCGACAAACCGAATTCAGGCAAATGAACATAATCATACAACTGGTTATAGTATTCATCGGCATCAATTGGAATACCAAGAAAGGTGGCGACGACTTGCCCAATTTCAATCACCCCATTTTCCATTGAAAACATTGGCCGATCAGGTATCGGTTTTTTTACTAAATCGAGCCAATTTTCATATGAAAGGGCAATCTTATTAACTTTTAATTGATTATATGATGGAAACATCCTCGGATCCCTTCCCTCTGAAAGCGAAAGATTTTATATCTGTTACCATTCCATCATAACATAGTTGTTTATTCTATTCATTTAATAATGAATCAACAATTGAAAAATGTTTCGCTGTTCACAATCTAATTTGCCTTTTCACCTTTTTCTCTGCCCTTTCATACTATTAAGTACTCACAATAAAGCAGGTGAACAAAAATGAGATTTCTTTATCGTCGGCCAAGAATTGAGACCATTCAGGAAGAATTGGATACCGTAATGGACGTTATGCTATCCGATTTCTTTATCTATATCGACTTGTTTTGGTATAGTTTGATTTTCTCTTTGCTTCTTTCACCAATTGTACATTCTTTTCTTTTATTTATAGTTATATTCTTGAGCTGTTACGCGTTTTTTAGCTGTATATATCATTTTGTTTTTAAAAGTTCCAGCTTTAAAGATTAGCATTTTACTGTAAGAAGTGAACACATTTGCTGCAAAATCTCTTCTCCCGCTGCGATTCCCTGGCTCCTTGTTTGGTGGGCAACCGCGGCAAATTGTTCCTCTGCCAACTCACCGTGGCGAGGAATCAGCCGAACTTTACAGCGTGCAAGAAAATCCCAGTCAAGAATGGAGTCACCAGCACCAGCGATTGGCTGTTCACCTTCCCGTTCACAAATATAGCCAAGCGCATCCCCTTTATTGATCGGCTTAGGGATAAAATACAATTTCCTTCCCTGCATGGCAACATTCCAGCCAAATGTAGATGCAGCCTTTACGATTGCTTGTTTTTCTAGCCAATCCGGTTTTTTGTCAAACACGTAATAGAAAAAAATGTCATCCACATGTTTCAAAACAGCTGTCTGAGAAAAGAAATGAGGTTGAAAAAAGGCCACTACTTCTTCTGTTTCTGCTGTATTTTTTCTGAGGATCATTGCTAAATGTTCGGACCATTCGCGAATGATTTTCCCTTTGTAGTAAATCTCGGCACCGTTTGTTGTAACCACATAAGAAGTTGAAAAAAGCTCCTGAAAAATCTCAATTCGCTTAAATTGGTCAATCGTTCTCGTTGTTACAGGGACAAACAAACTTTGCTGACGTATTTCCTCAATTAAACGACGTCCTGTCACTGTCATGTAGGAAATGGGGTTCCCATCTTTTTGTTCGACAGGTATCAATTGCAATCCAGCCTGACAACCAAGCTCATCGATTGCCCGATTAGAATAGATCAAGGTTCTGTCGAGATCGGAAGCGATAATCATTTCTTAATCGCCCTCCATCGGTTTAATCAAACCGCAGCAAATATAACCGAGATCTGGTTGTTGTTCCACTTCAACCTTTTTTTCTTGTGCAAGCAAGAGAATATGCTTCACATAAGGACTTTCCAAATCCCGAATCAACACTTTCCAAGGCACCCTTCGCAGCAACACTCTCGTTGTTTCTCCAACACCGGGCTTGATAAGATGAGTATTTGTCAATTGAAATTGCTTTTGAAGCCGCTCAACTGCTTTCATGCCGCTGAAGTCCGCCTGGATATCCTCTATCCGTCTCGTTTCTGCAGCAATTTTTGCTTGATCGACAATAATTGGAAACTCACTGCTAATCAAATCAATGTATTGATTTGAAACATCCGATTCTGCTAATTCCCGATAGAATTTTGCCCCGTGAAAATCATTTTCACCAATGTATTCCTTATTTAGCACTGTCCTGCTGACAAGACCTGATACAGTTGAATTTAAACATGCAGATGGGATTAAGAAATCTTCCCTTGTGCCGAATAAGGTCGTGCAATGACCTGGATCAGCG
>JAKACS010000188.1 GCA_021821235.1 Bacillota bacterium | reverse complement strand
TGCCACTACAGCAAAACCTTTGCCAAACTCACCGGCTCTTGCCGCTTCAATTGAAGCATTTAGTGATAATAAATGGGTTTGGGCGGCAATCGATTTAATCACATCAGCTAAGCGGTTAATCTCCCGGGTTTCCTCTTCCAGAACGACCACATCTGCAAGCGTATTTTCAATCATTTGATGGACATTTTCAATTTTTAATACCGAATTATCCATTAATTGCTGGCCAATTGCGGCTGCTTCCAAAACATGATGGCCGGATTTCTTCAATGTGGCTCCCTTTTTTGTTGAACGGCTGATCTCTCCATTTAATGATTCGTAATGTGAAAACAACTGTAGGGTTGAGGAGGTTTGCTGTTCAGACCCCTGGGAGAGCAGGACCATCGTATTAGACGTTGATTCGCTTGAGTCTTTCACGGCAATACACGAGTCCTTCAATTGATCACTGTTGTGAAACAAATTTTCCGAAGCAACTTTTATGCCTGTTACCATCTCCCGCAAACTGGCAATCATTCTGTTTACTGCAATGGTGATTTCGCCAAGTTCATCTTCGCCATCATAAGAAAGATTCTCCGCATTTAATTGGCCTGCCGCAACTTGCTTCGTCGTAGTTACAATGGCCGAAAGCTGTTTCTTCAATGATTGCGCAAGGAAAAAGACAAGCACTCCACTTAACAAAACTGATAGGACCACAATTAAAATAATTTCAAAAATTAACACGGCCATTCGCCTTTCTGCATCAGCAATCGCTGTATCTCGTTCAGCCCGTATCTCCTGACTAAGTTTGCTTAAGATAGCCGAATTTTTTTCGCGCAAATCCGAAATATTTTTGCGAACTTTTGTATACAGGTCATGATCGAGCCGGACGACTGAAGGGATCACTTGATCAATAAACAACCGATCAATTTCTTTGTTGTTTGCTTCCACTTGATTAATTAACGCAAAAACGGCTTTGTTATCTGTGCCGTTTTTCAGAACAACTAATTTGCCGTTCATCTCATTTCTTAATTCTCGGTATTTTTTCACATCATTAATTTTTAAAAACGTTATGTAATCAGCAATTCGTGTATCCTTTGCATTCATTAGCGAATCAATATCAGAGACAACAACGGCTTGCTCGCCCTTATCTTTGATAAATTGCATGTCCTTTTTGACATTTTGCAATAACATAATAACCAAGATGGTTACAATAATGAAAAACAATGTACTGAAACCCATTGAAAGCAGCAATTTATAGCGAATCGGGATAGTGCGCCATGGTCCTAAATAGGTCTTTCGATTTAATAATGAGGCAAAAAAATTTTTCTGTCGTTTACGTTTATCCATCTTCTGTCCCCCACTCATGCTTGTTCCTACAGCTATCATAAAAAATTTCAGCAGAAAATAATTCATTTTCATCATATTTTTACACAAATTTTACAACAAGTTAAAAACGATGGTGCCGAAGCACCATCGTTTTTAAACATTATGCATTTAAATCATAACGTTTTCCAGTAACTAGGAAAATCACATTTTCGGCAATGTTTGTTGTCTGATCAGCAATCCGTTCAATGTAGCGGCATACGTATGCCAACTGCGTAATTTGGTTTGTTGCGTTTGGGTTTTCCGGGATATAGCCCATTAATTCTTGAATCAATTTACCATACATTTCATCCACTTGATCATCTTTTTCGGCGCATCTTTTCGCTAGAACAACGTCTTCAGAATAAAAAGCCGTCATCGAGTCTGTTAACATGCCCAAAGAAAGATCCATCATTTTCGGAATATCAATGATTTCTTTAAATTGTTTTTCCTTGCCGATGTGCAATGTCGACTTGGCGATATTGACGGCCTGATCACCAATTCGCTCCACTTCCGTAGATATTTTGATCGCGACAATGATTTTTCGCAAATCGGTTGCGACTGGTGATTCTTTCGCAATCAGAATCAATGCCTTATCATTAATGTCGTGATCGATTTGGTCGATCATGTTGTCCGCGTCAATCACTTGCTTTGCCTTTTCCAGGTCTTGGTTAACAAGTGCAAGCATCGCTTCCTTTACAGCAGCTTCAGCCTTTTGCGCCATGTCTAATAGCAGTTCTTTTAATTCCTTTAAATTGCTATCAAAATTTGATCGTGTGTGCATAAAAATCCCCCTTCTTATCCGAATCTTCCTGTAATATAACCTTCTGTCCGCTCGTCAGATGGCCGGGAGAAAATTTTCTCAGTCGAATCCAGCTCAATTAATTCGCCCATTAAGAAAAATGCCGTTTTATCCGATACCCGAGCTGCTTGTTGCATATTGTGGGTGACAATGACAATCGTATATTTTTCCTTCAATTCTAACACTAATTCCTCAATTTTCAATGTGGAAATAGGATCAAGAGCAGAAGTTGGCTCATCCATCAGCAGCACTTCCGGTTTTGTCGCAAGTGCCCGGGCGATGCATAAACGTTGCTGCTGACCTCCTGAAAGACCCAATGCTGGTGCCCCCAGGCGATCTTTTACTTCATCCCATAACGCAACATCAATTAATGATTTCTCGACGATCTCGTCTAAATCCTTCTTTTTTCGCATTCCATGAATTCTTGGCCCGTATGCGATATTGTCAAAAACGGACTGAGGAAACGGATTCCCTTTTTGGAAAACCATACCGACCTGTTTCCGTAATTCCACAAGATCAATCTTGTCCGTTAAAATATTTTTACCGTCAAAATTGATTTCGCCAGACATTTTTACGTTTGAGATCGTATTAATCATCAGATTTAATGTTTTAATAAAAGTGGATTTACCGCAGCCAGATGGCCCGATAATAGCGGTAACTTCCTTTTGAAAAATTGGAAAATCAATGTTTTTCAGTGCATGGTGATCACCATACCACAAGTTTAAATCTTTGATATCAAATGCTTTATGCGAAATTGTTGCTACAGCCACAGCTTTTCCCCCTTATCCGAACCTTCCTGAAATATACTCTTCCGTCTTCTTCTCTAAAGGATTGGTGAAAATTTTCTCCGTTTCATCGTATTCAACCAAATCTCCATTTAAAAAGAATGCGGTTTTATCCGAAATCCGGGAAGCCTGCCCCATATTGTGCGTAACAATCAAAATTGAGTAGTCCTTTTTCAATTCAACGATCAGTTCTTCCACTTTCGCATTGGAAATCGGATCGAGCGCAGAAGACGGCTCATCGAGAAGCATGACCGCCGGCTTCATTGCAATTGTTCTTGCAATGCAAAGGCGTTGCTGTTGTCCTCCGGAAAGTGAGAGAGCCGATTTATGCAAACGATCCTTTACTTCGTCCCACAATGCGGCTTTATGCAGACTTTCTTCAACAATCTCATCAAGAACGCTCTTCTTCCTCATTCCGGAAAATTTCAACGCATGGGTAATGTTTTCATAAATCGATTTTGGAAAAGGATTCGGTTTTTGGAAAACCATGCCAATTTCTTTTCGCAATGCAACGACATTAATTTCGTTTGAAAGTATATTTAAACCCTCATAGATGATCTCTCCAGCGGCTCTTGCGCCGGGAATTAAATCGTTCATCCGATTGACGCTTCTTAAAAAGGTTGATTTCCCGCAGCCAGAAGGTCCGATTAAGGCGGTAATGGCATTTTTTTCGATGTCCATACTAATGCCATTTACGGCACGCTTTTCACCATAAAAAATTTCCAGGTTGTTCACTTTTAAAATTTGTTCTTTTTGGTATTGATTTACTGTAACCGGTTTTTCAATCGTCGATGTTGCCATTTCCTCATCACTCCTTATTTCGTCGCCGTCATTTTTTTATAAACAAGACTGCCAATACCCCTGGCCAATAAATTAAAGAGCAGTACACAAATAACCAGGACTGCAGCCGAACCATTCGCGACTTCTTTTACGTCAGGGATCAGCCCTTGTGTGTTGACCGACCAAATATGGACAGCAAGCGTTTCTGCCGGACGAAAAATATTTAAAGGTGATGTGGCTGAAAAAGGATTCCAGTTTGCATAATCGAGTCTTGGTGTCGATAATCCGGCTGTAAACAATAATGCGGCTGCCTCACCAAACACACGGCCGGCAGCAAGGATTGCACCTGTTAAAATTGATGGGAATGCGCTTGGGATCAAGATCGTTTTAATCGTGTGCCAATGCGTGATGCCAAGTCCAAGGCTCGCTTCTTTTAACTCTCTTGGCACTGAGCGAATCGCGTCTTCACTTACGCGTACCATAACTGGCAAGTTGAATACTGTCAAAGCCAAAGCCCCTCCTAGTATTGTATATCCCCATCCGGTTAAGGTAACAAACATTAACAAACCAAACATTCCAATAACAATTGAAGGCAGAGATGCCAATACTTCAACACATGCACGAATAAAATCAGTCACTTTTCCCGGCTTTGCATATTCAGCCATGTAAATACCGCCGCCCAAGCCTAAGGGAACAGTAATCAGCATCGTAATGAAAAGAACATAAAAAGAGTTAAATAATTGATCCCGGATTCCTCCTCCAGCTAACATATTGCTCGATGGAGTTGTTAAGAACTGAACCGAAATATACTTTAGACCATTTACTAATATGAAATAAAAGAGCCCTATCAGCAAGGAAATAATAATGACTGCAATCGCAACAAAAACCCCAGTTGCAATCCGATCGGCTGTTCTACTGTTCATTATACCTTCCTCCTTGCTGAAAGATAGCGGATAATCAAAATAAAGATAAATGAAATAACTAACAAAATTAACCCCATCGACCATAAAACATTGTTTTCAATACTTCCAAAGACAGTATTCCCCATGTTTAAGGTGATGATCGTCGTCAAGGTTGCAGATGCATCCGTAATACTATGCGGGAACTTGCTGACATTTCCGATAACCATTTGAACCGCCAACGCCTCACCAAACGCTCTGGCCATGCCGAGAACGATCGCTGTTAAAAGGGACGGAGTAGCGGCTGGAATCAATACTTTCCGAATTGTCTGCCAGCGAGTGGCACCAAGGGCATACGAACCTTCCCGCAGTGCATTTGGGAGGGAAGCCATCGCATCTGTTGCGATCGTTGTAATCGTCGGCAATATCATAATCGATAGAACGATCATTCCAGAAAGCAAACTAAAGCCCAGCCCCCCCACATAATTTCGAATAAATGGAACTAACACTGTAAGCCCGATGAATCCATAAACAACAGATGGAATTCCCACCAATAGTTCAATGACAGGCTGTAAAACCTTTCTTCCCCATGATGGGGCGATTTCCGTCATAAAAATGGCTGCTCCAATACCGAGTGGCGCAGCGATCAGCGCCGATAAAAAAGTCACAGCAAAGGATCCAAAAATAAATGATAGAGCCCCATATGCTGGGTTTGACTGATTTGACGGATTCCAAACTTTGCTGGTTAAGAATTCAATAAGATTTACACCGTTAGAAAGAAATGCCTGCAAGCCTTTTTGTCCAATGAAGATCGTGATCGAAATCGTTGCAGCAATCATAATAATTGCTGATAAAAAAACAAGGACTTTGCCCCTTACTTCGCCATTCATCCAATTTTTTTCAGATTTTAACAATCTGTCTTTTGCAGGAACCAATTTTTCCATAAAAATAATACACCCCTAAATTACGTCATAATAGGGTAAATGCGAATTTAGCATTTACCCCGTTACTTGAACAAGTTTATTTGTTTGTAACTTTTCCGCTGGCATCGCGCTCAACTTGCATTTTTGTTACAGGCAGATAACCTTGTTTTGGTAAAATATTTGTTTGAACTTCGTCGCTTGTCATGTAGTCAAGGAATGCTTTCTCAAGAGCAGTTGGCTCACCTTTTGTATACATGTGCTCATATGCCCAAACAGGGAATTTTCCAGACTGAATGTTTTCAGGAGTTGCTTCAATGCCATCAATCGACATTGCTGTTACAGTGTCATCAGTGAAGTAGGATAAAGCAAGGTAGCCGATTGCTCCAGGAGTTTCGCTGATAATCTTTTTAACTGTGTTAGAAGCATCTTCGGTAATTCCTTCAGCAGGTGTTGCACCATCAAGAGCGAATTTGTTGAAGACTGCACGAGTACCGGAAGAATCAGGACGGTTCACAAGAGTGATTTTTTGGTCTGGTCCGCCAAGCTCTTTCCAGTTTGTAATTTTTCCAGTAAATACTTTAATTAAATCAGCTTTTTTAATATCCTTAATGCCGACTTTCGGGTTAACCGCTGCTGTCATACCAACGACTGCAACTTTATTGTCTACAAGACCGGAGATGTTTTTCTCTTCAGCAAAAACGTCAGAGTTTCCGATTTGAACTGCACCTTGAGCAACTTGGGATAAACCTGTACCGGATCCACCGCCGTTTACTTGGATGCTGACTTTAGCATTTTTATTCATAAATTGTTCAGCTGCTGCAGATGCCAGTGGCTGTAATGCAGTTGAACCAGAAAGGACAAGTTGGCCGGAAAGTT
>JAKACS010000187.1 GCA_021821235.1 Bacillota bacterium | reverse complement strand
GATCATAGAACCCGTAGCGGGTGGGAAACCATGCAAACGGTCAATAAGAGCGGTTCATAGAACCCATAGCGGGTGTAAAACTATGCAAACGGTCAATAAGAGCGGTTCATAGAGCCCGTAGCGGGTGGGAAACTATGCAAACGGTCAATAAGAGCGGATCATAGAACCCGTAGCGGGTGTAAAACTATGCAAACGGTCAATAAGAGCGGATCATAGAGCCCGTAGCGGGTGTAAAACCATGCAAACGGTCAATAAGAGCGGATCATAGAACCCGTAGCGGGTGGGAAACCATGCAGTAAGGGCGGATCATAGAGCACATCAAGAAGAAAAACCAAATAAGATCATTCATACTACCCGCCAATCAGAAATTTTGTAAACGAGCAGTTGTTGTAAAGTTTGTTTAACGCCACCCCTTGTTGATTTTTTTGCTAAAATAGGAGAATGTGGAGGATTTCATAAAGAAGGAGTTACGTTTTATATGGTTCAAATGCAAAAAGACGGAAAACTGGTAGTAGGTATCCAAGGAATTCAGTGGGCAGTATTTATGCTGACAAACATTGTCGCTGTTCCAGTAGTCGTTGGGGCAGCTTTTCAAATGTCCCCTGTTGATATCTCAACTTTTATGCAGCGGATGCTGTTCGTCACCGGCGCAGCAACCTTGGTTCAAGTTTTTTTCGGTCACCGGTTGCCGATTGTCGAAGGCGGCGCCGGAATGTGGTGGGCCCTTTTTATTCTCCTTGGGGCAATGAGCGTACCAACTGATCGGGGGCATTTGCTACAGCAGCTTGAGTTAGGACTAATCATTGCTGGCCTTTTTTTAGCGATTCTCAGTTTTTTGCCGATTATCGGTAAAATACGAAATCTGTTTACGCCAATCGTGACCGGAGTGTATTTAATTATACTTGTCAGCCAAATGAGCGGTTCTTTTTTTAAAAGCATGCTTGGCGTTACAGCGACAGGACACCTTGATGGCCGGATTGCAGCGATCAGTCTTATCGAAGTTTTTATCATTTTGATGATTACTTTAAGAGCCAACGGTATTTGGCGCAGCATGGGGCCGTTGCTCGGAATTGCTGCCGGTTGGATGTTGTTTCAACTATTTGGATTGATCCCGTCAGGTAAAGCGTATACGCCTTCCGGGTGGTTTATTTTCCCAAAAATCTTCAGTTGGGGGACGCCGCAGTTTGATTTTGGCATTGTCCTGACCTCGGTCATTACCGCAACCGTGTTAATCTCCAATGTGATTGCCAGCATTCTTGTAATCGGAATGGCAATCCAAAAAGAAATTCAGCCGATTGAGCATCAAAAAGGCATATTCGGAAATGGGATCAGTTTAGTTTTATCAGGGCTTTTTTCGGTTGTTGGTGTGATTCCACTCTCGGTCGCCGGCGGATTTATCAGCACAACCGGGATAAAAGAGAAAAAACCGTTTATTCTCGGAGCCATCATGATTTTATTAATTGGATTTTTTCCTTATATCGGCGGCTTTTTCTCGACAATGCCGCTTGAAGTCGCGTATGCATCATTGTTTATTCCATTTGCGCAAATGCTCGGTTTCGGGATTCGCGATTTGATGGGCCAGGAGCCATCAAACAGGAATTTGCTTGTCATCGGCCTGTCGTTGATGGTGGGAATCGGCATGATGTTTATGCCCCCGACCGCGTTTGAAAGTGTGGCGCCATGGCTGCGCAATATTATTGCCAACGGCCTTTTAGTTGGGCTAGTTTTGTGTCTATTGCTTGAACACGTTCTTTTTCCGGTAAAAAAACCGAAAAAAGTTGAAAGGAATGGAAGCAGTTCTTAATATGGTAGTAAGAACGATTCCAAAGGGGGCGGCTAGAATGGATGTGATTGACCTTCATTGTGATGCATTGTTAAAACTGTCAGAAGGAAAAGGGGCACTGCGGTTTGCCAATGCGAAAGAATTACAGACGAACAAACAAAGACTAAAGAAGGGACAAGTGAAGGTGCAGTGCTTTGCGATTTTTATCGAGCCGGAAATCAAGTCCGATCAAAAATTCCAGGCAGCACTTGATCAGGTGGATTATTTTTACCGAGAAGTTTTGGGGAAAAATCCAGAAATGAAGCAGATAAAAGAATGGTCCGATTTTGACGGGCTGCAAGCAGGTGAAATTGGCGCGATGCTCACCCTCGAAGGAGTTGATGCGATCGGCAACGATCTCTCCAAGCTGCGCATTCTTTTTCAGCTCGGCGTTCGCTCAGTTGGACTTACTTGGAATAATGCCAATTTGGCAGCCGATGGAGCCGGCGAACCGCGCGGCGGCGGCCTGACCATTTTTGGAAAAGAAATCGTGAACTTGAATAACGAGAATCAAGTTTTAACGGATGTTTCACATTTGAGCGAGAGAGCTTTTTGGGATGTGATCGAGCTTACGAAGTATCCAATTGCTAGCCATTCCAATTCGAAAGCACTTTGCAACCACCCGCGGAATTTAACCGATGAACAGGCAAAAGCGATGTTTGAAAAAGGCGGAATGGTTCACGTCGTTTATTATCCGCCATTTGTCAAAGCGGTTGGTACGGTGTCAATCAACGATATCATCAGGCATATTGACCATTTTTGTTCACTCGGCGGTGTGAAGCAAATCGGTTTTGGTTCGGATTTTGATGGGATTTCGACGTTTATCACTGATTTAGAAGATGCCTCGAAAACGCAGAATTTAATTAATGCCTTATTGAAACATTTTTCCGAAGAAGAGGTTCGCGGCTTTGCCTATCAGAATTTCCTCGACCAGCGGCCGCAACCAATCGTAAGGTAAAGTGATTGAACGATTGCTATATGAAAAAGTTTCGCAAAAACGATAAATCTCTAAATAGCGGGGAATTGAAGACAATTTAGTAGAGGTGAAAAAATATGAAAATTAGTATTTTAGGAGGCGGTAGCGAAGTCGGAGCTTCTTGTTTGCATATTAACATGGCAGATACGAATCTGATCATTGATGCAGGGATGCGGATGCACGGCGATGATTTGCTCCCTGCTTTTGGCATGCTAGAGAGCCTCAATGATCCAGCGGCGATCCTAGTAACACACGCCCATGCGGACCATATTGGCGCTTTGCCCATTATTCATTCGCTGTATCCAGCTGTTCCAATCTATGCAACGCCGCCAACGGCAGACTTAATGAAAGTGATGATGAAAGATTCATCTAAAATTTTAGAACAGCGCGCGCACGAAACAAACACCTTGCCGCCATATTCAGAAGATCAAGTCAATGCAGTGCTTTCTACAGTTCTGCTTTTTCCCGCAAATGGGAAATTAAGGATTGGGAATTTGAACATCACCAGCTTTCGGGCGGGGCATATCCTAGGAGCTGTGATGTTTCTAATCGAGGGCGACGGTGAACAGCTTCTCATTAGCGGCGATTTAAGCTTCAAAGCTGGACGAACGATTCCGGGTGCCCAAGTTCCGCACGATCTTCACCCTGATGTTGTTGTAATGGAATCAACTTACGGAAACCGGGCCCATACCGATCGGAATACAGAAGAAAGAAGACTGGCTGAGGATGTAGCAGAAGTGATTGCAGGCGGCGGTTTTGCGCTGATTCCAGCTTTTGCGCTTGGGCGTGCCCAAGAAGTACTATTAGTCTTGCAAGATTACATGGATAAAGGGCTGATTCCAGAATTTCCAATTTATGTAGACGGTCTCGTTACGCCAATAAGCAGAATTTATAAAAACTATCCTCATTTTTTAAAAGGGCCTGTCGCCTATCGGATCGCCAAACATGGGGACGTATTTTTAACAGAAGGCCGTTGCCATGCGGTGAAACCTAAAGAGCGGGAAGCAGTTCTAAACGGCAAGCCTGCCTGTATTGTCGCGTCTTCCGGCATGTTAACCGGAGGTGCGAGTTCTTGGTATGCAGAAAGAATCGTAGCGAATGAAAACAATGCGATTTTTATTACCGGCTATCAAGATGAGGAAAGTCCAGGCAGAAAATTACTGAACCTTGCCGACGGTGTTGAAAATCAGCTCGACTTAAATGGGACAAGCTTTGAAGTGAAATGCCGGATTGGAAAGTACGGGTTGTCTGCTCACGCCGATGCGAATGAGATGAAGCGGTTCATTGAGATGCTCAAACCAACCTATACCTTGCTTGTTCATGGGGATGATGATGCTAGGGGCCGAATGGCAGAAGTTATTGACCAAAGATTTAACCCAATTCTAGTTGAGAATGGTCAGACCTACCCGTTTGAAAAGCGCAAATCAGGTCGTGGGGTTGTTGGAAAAAGGTATCATCTCAGTGATGCAGCGCTGAAGCATCGGGAAACGATTGGGAAATTAGTGCTTTATCGGCCAGAAAATGAAGCTAGTTTTAAACTGGCCATTTGCACAGGGTTCCAGCCAAAGTCCAATTCGCTTGTTTGTCTGACACTGAAAGGAAAGCAACTGAAGCTTCCGATCGATCAAGTGGCTGAGTTGCTTGACAGCTGGAATCAATCAATGGAGGATCTAAGGAAAAAGGCGGGTAGCGTTTTAACTTTTGCACGCCCCTTCCTTGCAAAAATAAATTGGGATCACCTTCCGGATCGAGCAATCTCTTTAACTGAGATGAACGAAATTTTACATCTCAAGACCATTGAGGAACAATTGGCAACTGCCTTAGCTTTGCAATCTATTCCTGCTGATAACCGTGTCCAACAAGACGGTGTTAGCTATTATAAAATGAATCAAGCGATTAAGACACAGCTCAGCCGTCTCGAATTGCCGGTTCAAGGGCTAAAACTCAATCCGACAGCAGCTATGGAAACGGTGCGAGCACTGTTAGCGAATCACCGCAGATTTCTTCGCTGTGGTGTTGATGATCTGGGTACGAAAGAAGAAAGGTTAACCATTTACTTTGATTTTCCGGATGCTGTGTCCGCTAAAGAGAGACAGGAAATTTTTTCTCAAGTCCAAAGTGAAACTGGATGGCACGTTAGCTTCTCCGCTTCGATCCGACAAGATCTTTTGCAATCACAGCTTGTAAAAATTTTGGGCAGTTCGGTCGGTTCGCCATCAATTCATCTTCACGAAAGAAAAGTCGTTGTGCCGTGTGAAAGACCAGAGGATGCTGAAAAAATGATTTCTGACTTCAAGGGGCTAACTGGATTTGATATACAGTTTAAAGGAGAACCACCGGTTGCTGCAGATGTGCTCCAGCAAGAATGGTTTCAAGTGCAAACTGCTGCTAAGCCGCTTGAAAATAACCAGGCGATCGAAGAAGCCAAAAAATGGGCACATGAGCGCAATATAACTATTTTTAAAACAGGGATTAAGCAGCAAGATGGACAAACGGTTATGGAAGTTCATTTCGTTTCACCCGAAATTGCCATCCGTCATGAAGCAGACATGGAAGAGCTTTCGTATCGGATTGGCATGCCCGTAACCTTTGCTAAGAATCCGAAACAAAATGAAATTATTCGGATTGCCCAAGAAGTAATTCCAGGCACGTGGGTTTTAAAGAAAAACCCGTCGATTCATATCGATAAAAAGCTTGTTGCTGTTAAGTTGGCATCGTTACCCGTTGAAGAAGAGAAACAGCAAGCATGTAAAGAGCTGCTTGAAAAAACCGGCTATAGCTTAGAGACTGTGATGTAATGGAGCTAGGAGGACCTAAAAAGTGTACTTATCAATCGAAGAAGCAGCTGAATACTTATCGGTTTCCGTATCCTATGTAGAAAACTTAATTTTTCAAGGAAAAATAAGAGTAGTTCACGATGGGGAAGGAAATATTTTAGTCTATAAAGAACAGTTTAACAACCATTTTCAACAGCTTGAAAAGTATCGAAAGTTAGTCGAAGAATTAGCAAGTGAACCGATTCCCGAGGATCTGGATGTAAAAGACGAGGATTAAGGTGGGGATTTTACGATGGGCGCGTTATTTTTAAAAAGAATTTACGAACCATATGATGAAGCGGACGGATTGCGGATTTTAGTTGACCGGCTTTGGCCGCGGGGAATTTCCAAAGCCGATGCCAAACTGGATCTTTGGCTAAAAGACATTGCCCCGAGCAGCGAATTGCGCAAATGGTTTTGTCATAAACCAGAATTGTTTGCGGAATTTCGCGAAAAATATTTCCTAGAGCTGAACAGTGATTCTATAAAAATTGCTGCTGTTGAAAAGGTGCAAGAGCGAGCCAAAAACCAACCGGTTACTCTACTTTACGGGGCAAAGGATCCTGTCTACAATCATGCTCAAATTTTATATGAAATGATAAAAGGTGCTTTATAGCACCTTTTGCTTATAGTACATATAAAAATACTGATAGAAAATGAGCCAAGCTCCCAAATAAAATGAAAATGTGGAAAATTTCATGGAAACCCATATATTTAAATTGGAGAAACGTGGGCTTTGCCCCGTAAATGACAGCGCCGATCGTGTAAAAAATTCCACCAAGAATGAGGAG
>JAKACS010000186.1 GCA_021821235.1 Bacillota bacterium | reverse complement strand
ATTTCTTTTACAGGGGTGGTTAAAAATAATGCACCGACGACTGCGCCATTTTCTTTCACCGGCACCCCGACCATGATCAGTGCTTTATCCGTCGTTTTTTGAAGTTGGCCGATCTGTTTAACCTTTTTTCCGGAGAATACTTGATTAACAATAGCTGGATCAAATGCATCACTCTTTATTAAGAGATTCTTTTTGAAATTTTCCAGATTACTCGGCCTATTTTCGTCAAGAAGAAATAAATGATATATTGATCATCATCAACAACCAGGATAGTAAATTCTTTTGTTTCGATCATCATAACCCCTCGCCTAACTTTTTGCTTTCATTATAAATAAAAAATGTTGCAGAAGTATGAAAAGCGGCATAAGAAGGCGGTGGAGAGGAATTCTAAAAAATGTTTGAAAATTGGACGACCTTTCATTCCGCCGGAAACAGGAGGCAAAACAATGAAACCATTCAAGAAAGAAATGGAAAATAAGACAGTGCTTATATGGAAAATGGCGATTGCATCTGCTGTTTCTTGGGTTATTGCCATATGGATGGGATCGGCTCATCCCTACTTGGCACCGATTTCAGTCATTCTTTGTTTGCAATCAACAGTAAAAAATTCCATTCGTTTTTCCTTTCATCGGATTGTTGGAACCATTATTGGAATCAGCGTAACGGTTGTCATAGTACCGTATTTGCCTGTTAATGGCTGGACAATTGGTTTATTGATTTTACTCGGCAGTTTTATCGTCAAATGGCTGAAACGTGACGAGTCCGCGATTCACCAGGCGGCGCTGACAATTTTACTCGTTTTTGTGATTGGCAATAAATCGGGCGCTTATTTCCATGATCGGTTTCGCGACACACTCATTGGCGCGCTGATCGCTGTTTTGATTCATATGTTTATGTTCCCGCCGAATTTCACAAAGCAGGCAGGACAAAATTTCCGCCACTTTTCAAGACAGTTAACTGCAGCTTTTATAGAGACAGCTGATTGGCTTCAAAACGGTTTGGAAAAAAAAACAGGCTATCTACTTCAGCTTCAAGTCAAACAGCTATTGAATGATCTTCATAAAACAAAGGAAGTTATCAAAGAAGCATCAGATAGTTTGGACTTTAATCCGTTCAGCCGAAAAAGCCAAAGCAAGTTAAAAGAATATCAGCGGCAAATGTACATTTTAAATCAAGGTTATACGTTCCTTTCTTCGGCAGTCGGTTTGTTAATGGCTTGGGGAAAAGAAGGAACCATTAGTCCTGCTGAACAATTACTTTGGGCAGATCAGTTGAGGGGGCTCATTCCTTATTTTTTAGAAAAGCAATCCCCGGCCGGAAATAAGTGGCCAGGGGAGAGTTTGAATGTTGCCATTCCGCTAGGATGTCGGGAAGATCAATTTCACATTGCTCTTGTACTAGAGACAGAGCAATTGCTTACGAAAATCAGCCGTTGAAGACTAATCGATTCTGTCGTGACCGTACAGGGGAGTTATTCCGGTATTACCTTGGCAAAACCTTATACGGCCGCATCATTTCATAATCCTCATGCTCAAGCATGTGGCAATGCCACACATATTGACCCGTAAACGGATAAAATGGCACAATAATGCGGGTGACATATCCCCCTGGACATCTGACGGTATCTTTCCAGCCCCGCTCCTGCAGCTCAGGTGGAAGCGGTGCACCTGTATAACGCACCTGTCTTGTTTTTTTAAAAAACTCGATATCAAATGGCCGGCGATCCAGGATTTGAAACTGCACCAAATGCAAATGAATCGGATGGTTGTCGTGATTCGTGTTGACAAAACTCCAGATTTCTGTTGTTCCGACAAACGGTTCCTCGGTAATCGGCTCATCCCATGTCCGTTTATCAAGTAAAAAAAACGATCTGCTAAATCGGTCTTTTTCCTCGCTCAATTCCAAAAACCGCTCGCGAACCGCGTCGCGTTCAGGAATCCAATAAATTGGGCCAAGATAAGCTGGAATGATGCTTGTATCCATACCGGTGAGCGGCTTTGTTACGCGAAACTGCATCACGCTGCCGGTTGTTTCAGCATCTACTGGATTCCCCGCCGGGTAATGGGTTGGCGCATCATTTTTTATTTCAATCGTTTTGCCTGCATGGCCGCTAAAATCGATAATTACGTCGACCCGCTCAGCAGGGGCAAGCAACAAGTTTCTAACCCCAATCGTCCTTTCCAAAAAACCGCTGTCTGTACCGATTTGATAAAACGCTTGATCCGAATCAAGGGTTAAATGAAAGAAGCGGGCATTTGCCGCATTCAAAATTCGAAAGCGGTATTTTCGCGGTTCGACCTCCAAATACGGCCACACCTTGCCGTTAACCAAAATCGTATCGCCAAAAAAAGACGGAATTATGGACGGCTTAAGTTTGGTAACCGGTTCTTTCGGCTGGTCCGGGTAAAAGAACGAGCCATCTTCCTGAAACGACCGATCTTGAAGCATAAGCGGAATTTCAAAATCGCCGCTTGGCAAGTTCAACAACCGCTCATGCTCATCCCGGATGATATAAAAACCGGCGAGACCAGTATAGATATTTAACCGGGTAAGGCCGATCGCATGGTCATGGTACCAGAGGCAGCGGGAGCTTAGACTGTTTTGATATTCATAAATTTCTTTTTGAAAAAAAGAACCTTTTTCCGCAAAATCCTTCGTAAACCAGGCATCAGGATAACCGTCGCTCGCTGCTTCTGTTCGCCCTCCATGCAGATGAACGACCGTGCGTACATCCGGTTTATCGCGTCCGGCGCCATGGACGGTATGATCGATTGGCAACATATGTTTCGCAGGAAGCTCGTTCTTCCATTTCACATGAATTTTTTCGCCTGAATTGACTTCGATCGTCGGTCCGGGATACATTCCTTCGAAGCCCCAAATTGTAGTAGTAGGCAGTTGGCTGTGGAGAATTTGCCGCGATTGCTTCATCGAAACTTCATAATACGCCTTTCCACCGCCTTTTGACGCCGGTTTCAATAGCGGCGGAATCGGTAGCGGATCAATATATTTGGTTAGCTGCATCCCATACGCTCCTTTAAAAAAGACTCTATTCTAACCATATGAACCCTTGACCATAAAAATTATGAATTCTAGGAATTGTTTCTGTTTGAATATACATATTTTAGATGTTTTTTGAAATTGGTGGAGGTGTGCAATGGACGATATTCATCTGATAATGGATGGTATTGTGAAACCTGGAAGAAAAGTTCTGGCTACCATTATTGAAACAGAAGGATCTTCGTATAAAAAAGCAGGGGCATTGATGCTGTTTATGGAAAACGGCGATCGGCTAGGAATGATCAGCGGCGGTTGTTTAGAGGAAGATTTGGTAGTAAGAACATATGAAGTATGGGAAAACGCAAAGGCGATAACCCTTCAGTATGATTTAAGGAGTGAATCGGATGATGGGTGGGGACGCGGATCCGGCTGCAACGGAATCGTTACCATCCTGTTGGAACCAGTAGACGAACAGTTGGCTGCAGATTTTGCGAAAATGAAGAAATTTCTTGATGATCAAATACCTGTTGTGTTGGTGAAAAAGATTGAATCTGAGATTGAATATTTATTTGTTCCTTTTGAAGGCGAACCCTTTGGGTGGTGGCAAGGTGATATTCCCTTTCTTGTGGAACCGGCAGAAAAAAGCGGTATGATTCCGGATACTTCTATATTTCAATGTCTTGTTAAACCGAAACCGAGATTGATTGTTTTTGGGGCAGGTCAGGATTCGCAGCCGCTCGTCTCGCTTGCGGTGAAAACGGGTTTTACGGTAGTTGTTTGCGATTGGCGGGAAGCTTTTTGTTCGAAAAAAAACTTTCCTGATGCGCATCAGCTACTGATTGGATTCCCACGAAAACTTATGGGATTGCTTTCATTCAGCCATGACGATTTCGTTGTGATTATGACGCATGATTTTCAAAGGGATCAACTGCTTTTAGAATGGACCCTCGCCGAAAACGTAAAATATATCGGCGTATTGGGGCCAAAGGAGAGAACAAGAAGGTTACTACGCCAAAATGAAATTCCGTTGTCGGTTCATACTCCGGCCGGGCTTTCGATCGGTGCAGTCGGTGCCGAAGAAATTGCCGTTAGCATTGTCGCCCAGTTAATTACCGAGTGCCGCAGCCCATTACGGACAAATATATATATCCAATAAAATTTGATACTTGAAAATTTGTCTTATTATACCGAAATTCCATTTGGAAAGCATTTTAAGCGAAAGGATTGAGTTGATGATGAATCCTAGCATCATTGGCGTGTATCTTGCTGCTGGTCAGAGCAGGCGGATGGGTCAAAATAAACTGGAGCTTCCTTTTGGGGAACTTTGTTTAGGGAGCTGGGGGCTTCAGGCGGCAGTTGAATCCGAGTTGGACTGGATCATCGCCGTCACCCGAAAGGGCGATCAGCTTCATTGGCTTGCTCCTTTTTCCAAAAAGCAGGGGTGGGAATATTTGTGCTGTGAGCAGGCGGATGAAGGGCAGAGTGCTTCGCTGAAGGCCGGGGTAATGGCGGCAATTGAGATGGGGGCGGATGCGGTAATGGTGCTGTTGGCAGATCAACCGTTTGTGAATCGTTGGCTGCTGAATCGGCTTGTAAAAGGATTTAGGGAATCACCGGAAAGCGCGTTTGTTGCGGCGGCGCTTCAGCCGCCGCTACTTTTGTCTAAAAGAATGTTTGCGGATGTTTTGCGGCTTGAAGGGGATCATGGTGCAAGAAGTTTGCTTCGTGGAAAGTGGAAAAAGGACGGCAAAGTGATCGGTTTAGCAGAACGGTTTTATTTGCTTGATATTGATACGATGGAAGAATACGAGATTTATGGGGGGAGGGGTGGATGTGAGTGTGATTGGAAAAAGTGTGATTCGAAAAGAAGCGTATGACAAGGTAACGGGTCGGGCGCGTTATACGCATGATTACCGGAAGCAAACGCTGTCTGTGCAAATGGTGGTCAGTCCGTTTGGTCATGCCCGGATTGTTGAATTGGATACGGCTGAAGCGAAAAAGGTTCAGGGTGTTCGGGCGATTGTGACAGGCGGGGGATTTCCGCTGAACGGCGAGGCAATTCGCGACCGGCCGCCGATTGCCTCAGGAAAAGTACGCTATCATGGAGAGCCTGTCGCGCTTGTGGTTGCAGATACGCCAGTTTTGGCAAAAAAAGCGGCTGATTTGGTGAAGGTGAAGTATGAGCTTCTGCCGGTTGTCAACTCGCCGACAGAAGCTTTTCAGGAAGGTTCGCCGCTTGTCCATGAACGGCTTGGTGAATATAAAACCGAAAAAGGCGTACGGCCGGTGCCAGGAACGAATATTGCTGCACAAGTGAAAATCCGTAAAGGCTATATGGAGCGGGGGTGGTCAGAGAGCACAGCCGTTGTTGAAGCTAGTTTTTCGTTTTCGCCGTCGGATCATATCGCAATGGAGACAAGGTGTGCAACAGCGGAAATTTTTCCAGACGGAACGATTGAGATCATGACTTCTTCGCAAGCGCCTTTTATGGTAAAAAAATTAATTGCGAGCTATTTTGACGAGGATATTGGGAAAATTATTGTCCATACTCCGCTTGTCGGCGGGGCATATGGTGGGAAAGCGGCCGTTCAACTAGAAATACTTGCATATCTAGCCTCGAAAGCGGTGGACGGCAAAGCAGTAAAACTATTAAATACAAGGGAAGAAGATATCATTACGTCACCGTGCCATATTGGCCTTGATGCAACGATCAAGCTTGGTGCGGTTCAGAATGGTTTGATCAAAGCAGCCGAAATTCGGTATTTATGGGATGCGGGCGCCTATTCTGACAAGGGAGTAGATTTGGCTCGTTCCGGAGCGGCTGACTGCACGGGACCATACCATATAGAAAATGTATCGTGCGATTCGTACTGTATGTATACGAATCACCCTTACGCCTCGCCGTATCGCGGATTCAGCCATTCGGAACTTTCGTTTGCGATTGAGCGGACAATGGATCTGCTTGCGGAAAAGTTGGGGATCGATCCACTTGAGCTTCGAAAAAAGAACGCGATTTTGCCAGGACATCAAACGCCGACGCAAGTGCGATTAAATGAGAGCAATGTCGGAAATTTGCCTAAATGCATAGATCGATTAAAAGAGTTGATGCAATGGGAGCAGGGTCAGATTGTGAACATTAACGATCGGCTTGTTCGCACAAAAGGGATTTCCTGCAGTTGGAAAACTTCCTCCATTGATACAAACGCGCCATCCGGTGTGATTTTAACGTTTAATCCGGACGGGAGTATTAATTTGATGGCGGGAGTCATTGAAATTGGCACCGGGACGAAAACGGTGCTTGCACAAATTTTAGCTGAACGGCTTAAGATGGATATTGATCAAATCCATGTCCGAATGGAAGTCGATACGCAAACGACCCCCGAACATTGGAAAACTGTTGCCAGCCGGGGAACGTTTATGGCAGG
>JAKACS010000185.1 GCA_021821235.1 Bacillota bacterium | reverse complement strand
AACCGGATAGATACAAGAGAAATGTCCGGCAGACAACTAAATGAAAGAAAAGATGAAAAGATGAATAAGGGAGATGGCGGGTCTCCCTTTTCTGATGGTTTAAAAATCGTTCTACGACTTCGCCGCGGTCTCACTTGGCCCTTTTAAAGGAGGTTTACACATGGAAATCGTTCAGCAGCTGATTAATGGCATTTCCCTTGGCAGTATTTATGCCCTGATTGCGCTAGGCTACACGATGGTTTATGGAATTGTAAAATTAATTAATTTTGCCCACGGCGATGTGTTTATGGTCGGGGCATTTATTGGCTTTTATTCGATAACTGTTTTTCACTTAGGGTTTTTGCCAGCGCTTCTGCTCTCAATGGTAGCCTGTGCCATCTTCGGTGTTTTAATTGAAAGAATCGCGTATAAACCACTGCGAAATGCAACAAGGATTGCCGCTTTGATTACGGCAATTGGCGTATCGCTGTTGATCGAATATGGAACGATTTATATACGCGGTGCCCAGCCTGAAGCGTATCCTGACGGTATTGTTGCTACCAAAGTGATCCGATTTGCTGGGATTGAAATCAACAGTCAGTCGTTGTTTATTTTAGGCGTATCTGTTGTGCTGATGGTGCTGCTTCAGTTTATTGTTCATAAAACAAAGATCGGTAAGGCCATGCGTGCAGTTTCCCATGATATAGATGCTGCTAGGCTCATGGGAATTAATGTCGATAACACGATTTCTGCAACGTTTGCGATTGGTTCAGCCTTGGCCGGGGCGGCAGGGGTTATTTTTGGAATGTATTATACGAAGATTGAACCGCTGATGGGGATTATTCCAGGGTTAAAGGCGTTTGTTGCTGCCGTGTTGGGCGGAATTGGCATCATCCCTGGAGCGATGGTCGGTGGATTATTGCTCGGTGTGATTGAAGCGCTTGTCAGTGCGTTTGGCTACTCGCTATGGCGTGATGGAGTCGCTTTTGTTGTCCTCATCTTAATTTTGATTTTCCGTCCATCTGGACTGCTTGGCAAAAACATCAGGGAAAAAGTGTAAGGGGGGCTTAAACGATGAATACAGTTAAACGTGCAAAGGGCTTTTGGGCTGCAATCGTTTTGGCCATCATTTTTTCAATCGTTATCCAATTCCTCATTACCGGCGGCACATTGAATACGTTCTATGTCAACACTTTGGTTGTAATTGGCATCAATATAATCCTTGCTGCCAGTCTCCATTTAATTATCGGCATTACTGGACAGTTCTCGATTGGACATGCTGGATTTCTGGCAGTTGGCGCCTATGCTTCAGCGGTCATGACGATGAAGCTGCAGCTTCCATTTCCAGTTGCTTTGTTAGCGGGGGGGTTAGCAGCGGCTGTTGCCGGCTTGATTATTGGGATTCCAAGCCTCCGGCTAAAAGGTGATTATTTGGCAATTGCCACGCTTGGTTTTGGCGAGATTGTCCGGATTGCTTTTCTTAATACGGATTATGTTGGCGGTGCGAGCGGAATGCAGGTGTCGCATTTGACGACATGGCCATGGCTGGCTGGCAGCCTGCTTTTAACCGTTATCGTGATTGTCAATTTTACCAATTCAACGCATGGCCGCGCTTGTATTGCCATACGGGAAAATGAAATTGCTGCCGATGCAATGGGAATTAATACAACTTATTACAAAGTAGCCGCTTTTGCAATCGGCGCGTTCTTTGCCGGTGTTGCCGGCGCTCTTTACGCTCATAATTTCTATATTATCCAGCCGACTAATTTTGGCTTTTTGAAATCATTCGATATTTTAATATTTGTCGTTCTTGGCGGGCTCGGAAGTATGTCGGGGGCTGTCATTTCAGCCATACTGCTGACGATCATTTCGACGTATTTACAAGATTATCCGGAAACACGGATGATTATTTACAGTCTTGTGTTAATCATTGTGATGCTTTACCGTCCACAGGGGCTGCTTGGCACAAGAGAGTTAACTTCCTATTTTAAAAAACGGACATCTGCCCAAGGAGGAATGAAGGATGAAAGCAAACACACCATTGCTTAAAGTCGATCATGTCAGCATCCAATTTGGCGGATTAAAAGCGGTGTCGGATGTCAATCTGGAATTGCAGCAAGGTGAACTTGTCGGCTTGATCGGCCCGAATGGCGCTGGGAAAACAACGTTCTTTAACTTGCTAACGGGTGTTTACGTTCCGACCGAAGGAACAATTGAGCTTGATGGTGAAAAATTAACTGGATTGCCACCTTACAAAATTACCCGCAAAGGAATCAGCCGGACGTTTCAAAATATACGTTTATTCAGTGAATTGTCTGTGCTTGATAATGTAAAGGTTGCCTATCATTCGCTTGCCAATCATTCGATCGCAGCCTCGATCTTCCGCCTGCCGCGCCACTTTTCCGGTGAGCGCGAAATGGAAGAGAAGGCCGTTGAGCTTTTAAAAATTTTTAAGCTGGATCAATACCGGCATGAAAAGGCGAAAAATCTGCCGTATGGACAGCAGCGTCGTTTGGAAATTGCCCGGGCACTGGCAGCAAATCCTAAGCTATTGCTGCTCGATGAGCCGGCAGCCGGGATGAATCCGCAGGAAACGGCGGAACTGATGAACTTAATTGCCTTTATTCGCGAGAAATTTTCGCTGACGGTGCTATTGATTGAACATGATATGTTGCTTGTGATGGGCGTTTGTGAACGGATTTATGTGCTAGACCACGGCCAGCTGATTGCAGACGGCACACCAGCACAGATTCGCAGTAATCCGAAGGTCATTGAAGCATACCTCGGGGAGGAGGTTTCCTAATGCTAAAGATTAAAGGCATCGATGTTTATTATGGTAATATCCAGGCGCTGAGGGGAGTTTCCCTCGAGATAGAGCAAGGGGAAATTGTGACGCTGATTGGCGCGAACGGAGCGGGCAAAAGCACGTTGTTAAAAACGATTTCCGGACTGTTAAAGCCGAAACATGGTGAAATTCTGTTTGCAGGGGAATCCATTGGCGGAAAGGTTGCGCAAGCAATCGTTAAAAAAGGGATTTCCCATGTTCCGGAAGGGCGCCGTGTCTTTTCCAATATGACAGTCGAAGAAAATCTCGAATTGGGGGCCTATTTGCGTAAAGATAAACAAGGCATCCGCGCCGATTTTGAAAAAGTGTATCAGCTGTTTCCGCGGCTATATGAACGAAGAAAACAGCAGGCGGGAACGCTGTCGGGAGGGGAACAACAAATGCTCGCGATGGGGCGGGCGTTAATGGCGCGGCCGAAATTGCTGCTGCTTGATGAGCCGTCGATGGGTCTGGCACCGCTGCTGGTGAAAACCATTTTTCGAATCATTGAAGAAATCAATCAAAATGGAACGACAATCCTTCTTGTTGAACAAAACGCAAACATGGCGTTATCGGTGGCAAGGCACGCATATGTAATTGAAACAGGCCGAATTGTCAGTGCCGGAACAGCCGATGATCTTATTCAAAGCGATCAAATCAGGAAAGCCTATTTAGGCGGGCACTAAAACGAAAACAGGGATCGGGCTATTCACGGTTCCTGTTTTCGTTTTTTATTTTCCAAGGTTAAATAGGTGTGTGAAGAGTGAAATTTTTAGGAAAATCGTTCAAAATAGCTGGTAGACAGTTTTTCTTAAGAAAGGATGGGGAAGATGGCCCAGACGAAGACAAATGCGATGAGGATTCTCGATGCTAAAAATATATCCTATGAAATGCAGGAATACGATTCGAAAGATGGCAAGATTGATGGGGTTTCCGTTGCCGCAAAAATTGGCCGAAGCCCTGGCGAAGTTTTTAAAACACTTGTCACACAGGGAGCAAGCAAAGCGGTTTTTGTTTTTGTCATCCCGGTTGATGTGGAACTTGATTTAAAAAAAGCGGCGAAAGTTTCCGGCGAAAAGAAGCTCGAAATGGTTCCGGTCAAGGACATTCAAAAATGGACAGGCTATATCCGCGGCGGCTGTTCGCCCGTCGGGATGAAAAAGGAGTATCAGACATTTATCGATCAAAGCTGCCAGACCATCGAGAAAATGGTGGTGAGTGCCGGAAAAATAGGCCTGCAGCTCGTTATTGAACCAAACCAATTAAAAGAAGCAACAAAAGCACAATATGCTGAGCTTACAAAATGATCATAGGAACGGCAGAGTGGAAAGTACAAATGATGCAGGTTTTCGCTGGTTCAGGCTTAAAAAGGACCCTTCCGTTCCGCTCGTAAATCAAAGAATAATGCTGACCAGGAAGTTCTGGCCAGGTTATTCTTTTTTTTCATTTACGACAGGCGTGTAAATAAACGCTGAAGAAACCCCTTGTTTTGGTATTTGTTCCATATCGCCTTTGAAAGGTTTCTGCATTTCAAGGTTTGCTAGCTCTGCTTCTGAAAGCAGCTTACCTTGGGAGACTTCAGAAGTTTCGTGATCTTTTTCCATTTTACAGCTCCTTTATCCCAGCATTTACGAATGGTTTTTGTTGTGCTGGTCTTTATTGCGTTTATTTCCTTTGCTATTGTCGCCGCTTAACGAAGTGCCACCTGTCTCCGGAGAATTTTGATTTTTGCTGCCTTTATTGAATTTTTTCGTCATTTTACCTGTCTCCCTTCATCAAACTACTTGTAGTTTGATCCCGGTCTTTCTTTTTATGCATTCCCGCAGCATTTGCCTAATGCAAAAAGCCAATACTATTTTCGATGAACATGTTAAAATGGGAAAAGGAAATAAGTAGAGAAGGAGAACATCATGATTAAATGTATTGCAACTGACATGGATGGTACCCTGTTAAATTCAACTGCCAAAAAAATTACGGACGAAAATCGGGATGCGATTTTACAAGCGCAGTCCAAAGGAATTGAAGTCGTGATCGCTACTGGAAGATCCTATGATGAAGCGGACTTCCTGCTGGAGGAAGCGGGGCTTCAATGCTCGGTTATTTGCGTGAATGGGGCGGAAATCCGGTCAAAAGAAGGTGAAATTGTTTCTGCCACTCCGTTGGCAAAACAGGATGCTGCAGATGCCGCTTTTCTTTTAAAAGAAAATGAGGTGTATTTTGAGATTTACACCGATAAAGGCAAATTTACAAACGATCCGAAAACGTCGGTATCGGTCATGGTTGATATTGTCGCAAGTGCCAATCCGGATGTCGATTATCAAGAAGCGATCCATTTTGCCGAGGAAAGGGTAAAAAAGATTCATCAAGTTGACGATTACCACGAATTGTTTACCAATGAGCAATACAAAATTTACAAATTCCTTGCCTTTTCCTTTGATGCGGACAAACTAGCGAAAGCAAGCAAGGAATTAACAAAAATTGACGCGCTTGCTGTGAGTTCATCGGGTCATGAAAACCTTGAAATCACCAACAAACAGGCGCAAAAAGGGATTGCCTTGGAGGCATTTGTAAAAGCAAGAGGAATAACACTCGAAGAAACGATGGCGATCGGGGATAATTTGAATGATGTGTCGATGTTTGAAAAAGCCGGCCGCTCGGTGGCAATGGGAAATGCCAGTCAAATGATCAAGGATCTATGCGATTTCGTCACAGATACGAATGAGGAAAGCGGCGTCGCCAAAGCGATATTAGCGGTATTGGAATAGAAAAACTCGCCGATTGTAGGCGAGTTTTTCGTTCATAAAAAGGTATGAATTTTTGCTAAACTGCCCTCGTTTTTACGCTCCGACGCCGTGGAGAATCAGGTGAACGAGCTGTTTCACTTCTTGTTGATCGTTCCACTCGCGGTTTGGCAGGATGGTGAAGCGAACCATGAAATAACCAAAGATTTGCGTAATCATTGAGCGGATTAAAGCAAAATTGGGCAAGTCAATTAGTTCTCCCCGCTGCTTAAAGTCATTGAGAATTTGATTGATATACTGTGATGGAGCATTTTGAAAAAAAACGAGTAGTTCTTCGCGGAAATCATCGCGCTGCAACAGCTCGACAACCAATATTTTAAAAATTTCTTGATTCTCTTTGACAAATTGCAGTCGATTTTCAATTAAAGCCGTTAAAAAACTTTCGAAGTTTGGATATGGCTTGGTGAAGACATCTTGAATGAACTCATCGGCGGCAATCGGAATCGACTCAATGATAAATGGCAGGATGACGGAGAAGAGCAAATTTTCCTTGGAGCCAAAATGGCGAAAAATTGTTCCTTCAGCAACCGCTGCGGCTTTTGCAATTTCACTTGTCGACGTGGAAGCATAGCCTTTTTCAGCAAATAAGGAAATGGCTGCTTCAAAGACTCGCTGCTGTTTTTCCGTCATTTCTTGCTTGTGCTTTGCCTGGCTGATCGCCAATTCAATAAAATTTCTTGCAGACACGGGTTTTCATCCCCTTTTAAAAAATAATCGCAGATAAAGCCCGATCCGATAGCATTGGATCAGGCCGCATCGGTATCATGATCACGACGGATTCGACGAGTTTTCAAGTGGATTCGACGAGTTTTCAAGTGA
>JAKACS010000184.1 GCA_021821235.1 Bacillota bacterium | reverse complement strand
AGCAAAGCGGATGCGGAAAAAAATTGAAGGCCACTTTCCAGGTGCATCTGAAAAAACATTGGCAAAAATGATGCTGCTCGGTGCGGATTGCGACCATGAGGCAATGACCGGAAAAGAAGTTTACGACCGCTTGCAGCAAGGGTTTATGGTGGCATTGCGTCACTCTTCAATTCGACCGGATTTACCAGCATTGCTTGATGAGATCAAAAAGCTCGGCTTGCAATGTTTCGACCGTCTCATGTTAACGACAGATGGCTCACCCGCAACTTTTTATCGGGAAGGCATCATCGATCGATTGATCCAAATGGCGATTGAAAAAGAGATCCCGTTAATTGATGCCTACAATATGGCGACGATCAATGCTGCCCGTTATTACAATATCGAGCATTTGCACGGGAGTATTGCGACTGGACGCGTTGCTAATATTAATTTTTTAGAAAAAAAGGAGAATCCGTCACCGAAATCGGTGCTGGCAAAAGGCAAATGGGTGAAACGCGATCACCAACTGCGGGGCGCCTTTACCCCGTTACCTTGGAGCGAGTATGGGCTGAATCCGCTGCAGATGGATTGGAATTTATCCCTGGATGATTTACAATATTCGATGCCTTTTGGAATCAAAATGGAGAATTCCGTGATTACCAAGCCGTACTCGATCTCGATTGAAGTGCTGACAGATGAGCTGTCAAATGATCATGATGAATGTTTTTTTACATTGCTCGACCGAAATGGAAAGTGGCGGATCAATACGCTTGTAAAAGGATTTGCAGACCATCTTTCCGGACTGGCAAGTTCATTTTCCAATACCGGCGATATTATTTTGATTGGAAAAAATAAGCAGGATATGCTTGTTGCTTTTAATCGAATGAAAGAACTAGGCGGTGGGATTGTGATGGCAGAGGGCGGAAAAATCGTCACGGAAATGCCGCTTGCACTCAAAGGAATTATGTCGGATCTCTCTGTTGAAGAACTGATGGAGCAGGAGGATATGCTGCTTGCTGAGTTGAAAAAGCGCGGTTATCCGTTTTTAGATCCGTTGTACAGCTTATTGTTTTTTTCATCGACTCATTTGCCCTATATTCGAATTACCCAGCAAGGAATGTATGATGTCATGAATAAAACAGTACTCTTTCCATCAATAATGCGTTAAAATGTAAAAGGATAAAGAGTGCTTTTTCGATAACGATTTGGGGAAATTATAGGGGTGTAGTGTATGAGAAAATGGGCGCTTGCCGTTTTTGCCGTTTTTTTGCTGCTTTCAGGTTGCAGCCAAACAAGTCAGAACAAAGAGCCGGTAAAAAAACAAAAACAAGCCGTGAAGGCAGAGAAGAAATCAGGTGCATCTGATTCGTCTCCGTATTTTTATCCGCTGACAGGGAAAAGTTCCGAAACAAAAACTGACGGCAGGGCAATCGCTGTTATGATCAATAATCACCCAAAGGCAAGACCGCAGTCGGGTTTGTCAAAAGCAGATATTGTCTATGAGCTGCTTGCAGAAGGAGATATTACCCGTTTCCTAGCTGTCTTTCAAAGTGAAATGCCCGATAACTTTGGGCCGATCCGCAGTGCTCGGGGGTATTTTGTTGAATTGGCGAAAGGGCTGGATGCGTTTTATATTGCCCATGGATACAGTCCTGAAGCAAAAGAGATGCTTGATAACGGTTACGTTGATAATCTGAACGGAATGGTTTATGATGGAACATTGTTTCAACGAGCGAGTTTCCGCAAAGCACCCCATAATTCCTATATCACCTATAAAAACATCTTAAAAGGTGCGAAGGAAAAAAATGTTTCAATGGACAAATCACCGCCAGCGTTTACATTTTTAACAGTTGCGGAAAGCAAAAAGATTCAAGGTGATCCGGTATTATCTGCAACCGTTTCCTATTTTTCGAACAGCCAGTTTAAAGCTGTTTATCAGTATGATTCGCAGCTTGGTAAATACAAGCGTTTTTCCGGCGGGGAACAAACGGTTGACCTGGATACAAAAGAGCCTGTGCTGCTTGACAATGTTTTTATCATTGAAACGGTGCATCAAACCGTTGATTCTGTAGGGCATCGGAAAATTGATTTGCAGTCGGGCGGCAAAGCCTACTTGCTGCAAAAAGGGAAGGTAAACTTCGTCGAGTGGAAAAACAGCAATGGCCGAATCATTCCGGTTAAAGATGGCAAAGAAGTGCCCTTTGTGCAGGGAAAGACATGGGTTAATGTAGTGCCTACAACTCCTGGTCTGCAAAAAAGTGTTTCTTTTACAAAAAATAATTGATTTAAAAGGGGTATAGAGGATGCAAATCGATAAGTTAAGAGGGAGAGAGCTTGATCAGCTTTTTCAAGCGATTCTTTCGCTGAAGGATTTGGAAGAATGCTACCGGTTCTTCGATGATCTTTGTACGATTAATGAAATTCAGTCATTGGCCCAGCGGCTTGAGGTGGCGAGAATGCTGCGTGAGGGCAACACGTATCATAAAATTGAAACGGAAACAGGGGCGAGCACTGCAACTATTTCCCGTGTCAAACGATGCTTAAATTATGGGAACGATGCCTACGAGCTCGCACTTGACCGGATTTACAAGAATGAAAAAAACGAATCAGAAGAACTCCAAAAAACCGAGGAATAGACAATTCTTCGGTTTTTTATATGGGGAAAAAGCTGCCGATGTGACAAACGATAATGGTGCCTGCGGCCGGGTTCATAACGCCCATGGAGAGAAAAAAAGAGCGTTGGCGGTAAATAAAAAGGGTTCATAACGACTAAAGGAAAGGGTAAGCTCCCCGTTAATAAAAACCGAGCTCATTACCTGGCCAATTGAAGGGTAACCTTTTTTTGGATATCATTTCTACAAGATCCTCCTTTTGTTTTCTTTTAGTATCGAATCAGCAAATGCTATAATGGTGAAATGGAATATGAAACAGGAGGATGTTTGGATGTACGATTTTCGCGAGTGGCGCCATGTCTTTAAACTCGATCCGAATAAAGAAATCAGCGACGAAAACTTAGAACGAATTTGCGAATCGGGAACGGATGCCGTGATGGTTGGCGGCACAGACGGTGTAACGCTGGAGAATGTATTGGACTTGATGGCTCGCATTCGCCGCTACACGGTTCCATGTGTATTGGAAGTGTCAAGCATTGAAACCATAACTCCAGGATTCGATCTCTATTTTATCCCAACCATCCTCAACAGCCGTGATCAAAAATGGATTACAGGCCTTCATCACCAAGCAGTAAAGGAATTTGGCGAAGTTATGGACTGGAATGAACTCATCATGGAGGGCTACTGTATTCTCAACGAAGAATGCAAAGCAGCAAAACTGACATCTGCTAAAACCAATTTGACTGCGGCAGATGTACAAGCCTATGCCATGATGGCAGAAAAAATGTTCCAACTGCCACTATTTTATTTAGAATACAGTGGCCGCTATGGTGACCCAATCCTCGCAGCCGAAGTAAAAAAAGTCTTAAAAAATACAAAGCTGTTTTACGGCGGAGGCATTGGTACAGCTGAACAAGCGGCCGAAATGGCACAATATGCAGACGTGATTGTTGTTGGAAATGTGATTTATGAAAACATTGAGGATGCACTAAAAACGGTCCGTGCGGTAAACTAGAGAAATTTGCTTATTGGTGCCGATTTAGGTAAAATAGAAACAAGAACATATGTTTGTTTCGGAGGGTGAGAACAGCAATGCAATATTTAACGGACAAGCTGTTGAATGGCTTGAATCCAGAACAGCAAAAAGCGGTAAAAACAACGGACGGACCGCTGTTGATCATGGCCGGCGCCGGCAGCGGCAAAACGAGAGTGGTAACCCATCGAATCGCCTATTTAATGGTTGAAAAAGGGGTTAATCCCTACAATATTTTAGCGATTACATTCACGAACAAAGCTGCCCGTGAAATGCGTGAGCGAATTTCAAAAATGATGGGCGGAGCAGCTGAACAAATCTGGATCTCCACTTTTCACTCAATGTGTGTAAGAATTTTACGGAGAGACATCGACCGGATTGGCTTCAACCGTAATTTTACAATCCTTGATGCGACCGATCAGCTTTCGGTCATAAAAGGGATTTTAAAAGATAAGAATATCGATCCGAAAAAGTTTGACCCAAGGGCCCTTTTGGGGTCGATCAGCTCAGCGAAAAATGAACTGGTGACAACGGAGGAATACGCCAAGACGGCCGGCGGTTATTTTGAACAGGTGGTCAGTGATGTATATGAAGAATACCAAAAACGGCTGCGTAAAAATCAAGCACTCGATTTCGATGACTTGATCATGACGACGATTCACCTGTTCCAGCGGGTTCCTGAGGTATTGGAATACTACCAGCGCAAATTCCAGTACATCCACGTCGATGAGTACCAGGACAGTAACAGGGCGCAATACTTGTTGGTAAAGCTTCTGGCCAGCCGTTTTCGCAATCTTTGCGTTGTCGGTGATTCGGATCAATCGATTTACCGGTGGCGCGGTGCCGACATCGCAAATATTCTTTCATTTGAAAAGGACTATCCAAACGCAACCGTCATTTTTCTGGAACAAAATTATCGTTCAACGAAACGGATTCTTCTCGCCGCGAACAAAGTGATTGAAAACAATCTAAACCGCAAAGCGAAGAACCTGTGGACGGATAACCCGGAAGGCAATAGAATTGTCTATTACCGTGCAGATAGTGAGCAAGGGGAAGCACAATTTGTTGCAGGGAAAATAAAGGAATTGACGCGTGACGACGGATACAAGTTGTCTGACATTGCCATTCTTTACCGCACAAATGCTCAATCCCGTGTGATGGAGGAAGTACTGCTAAAGTCGAACATCGGCTACTCGATTGTCGGCGGCACGAAGTTCTACGATCGCAAAGAAATTAAAGACATGCTGGCCTATTTAAGGCTGATCTCAAATCCGGATGATGATATTAGTCTGCAGCGGATCATTAATGTGCCAAAGCGCGGTATCGGTGCCAGTTCGCTTGATAAAATTGCCAACTTTGCCGCACTGCATGATCTTTCCCTCTACCAGGCGCTTGAATCGGTTGAGCTAATCGGCCTAAGTCCAAAAATAACAAAAGCGGCAAGCGAATTCCGCGAATTGATCGGTAATTACACGAATATGCAAGAGTTTCTTTCCGTAACCGAGCTCGTCGAGGAAGTGCTAGACAAGTCGGGCTATCGTGATATGCTCGAAGCAGAGAAATCGCTTGAAGCGCAAAGCCGCCTTGAAAACTTGGATGAGCTGTTAACGGTAACGAAAAGCTTTGAAGAATCGGGTGAAGATCAAAGTCTTGTCGCCTTTTTAACCGACTTGGCACTTGTTGCGGACATCGACTCGATGGATGATGAGGATGGAAACGATGACTCCATCGTCCTGATGACCATGCACTCGGCAAAGGGCTTAGAGTTCCCGGTTGTTTTTATCATCGGCATGGAAGAAGGCGTGTTCCCGCACAGCCGCTCGTTGATGGAAGAAGCGGAAATGGAAGAGGAGCGGCGGCTAGCCTATGTTGGCATTACCCGCGCCGAAAAAACTCTATTTTTAACAAATGCGCAAATGCGGACATTGTTTGGCCGAACAAGCATGAATCCAGCTTCCCGTTTTATTGCGGAGATCCCTGAGGAGTTATTGGAGGATGTACAAGCGGCCAATCGAGCATCCGCATCGTTCAGCACGCAAGGAAGATCATTTGGAGCAAAAAAATCGACTGCTTCCCCATTTGGCGGGCAAGCGGCAAGAAAGCCGGTCGTCCGCCCAGCTACGGCAACGTCAGGCGGTGACGAAATCGGCTGGAAGGTCAGCGACAAAGCAGAGCACGGCAAGTGGGGCATTGGAACCGTCGTCAGTGTAAAAGGCGAAGGAGAAGGAACCGAGCTTGACATTGCTTTTCCAAGCCCAACCGGAATCAAGCGTCTGCTTGCCAAGTTCGCACCGATCAAAAAAGTATAGCAGGCATTTGCCTTACCGCTATTTGTTGGAATTCTAACGTTAAGAAAGGGTTGACTACATGAACCTAGAAGTAGCCCGGCTAAAAGTAGTTGAATTAAGAAATGTATTAAATCAATACGGCTATGAATATTATGTTTTGGATCAGCCAACCGTTCCCGACGCGGAATATGACCGGCTGATGAATGAATTGCTTAAATTGGAGGTGCAATTCCCGGAATTAGCATCATCGGACTCTCCGACCCAGCGTGTGGGCGGAACCGTTCTTGACATGTTTGAAAAAGTAGAGCACCGCACGCCGATGCTTAGTCTAGCTAATGCGTTTAATGATCAAGATTTAAGGGATTTTGACCGCCGGATCCGCCAGATTGTCGGGGACGATTTTACCTATGTTTGCGAATTGAAAATCGATGGACTTGCGGTTTCCCTTAAATATGAGGATGGTTTATTTGTTCAGGGGGGCACGCGCGGAGATGGAACGGTTGGCGAGGAGATTACGTCCAAGTTACGAAAC
>JAKACS010000183.1 GCA_021821235.1 Bacillota bacterium | reverse complement strand
TTCCGCTTGGCTGTCATCAACAAAAAATGCATTAATGCTATCAATCGTCTTGTTTATTGTGACTGCCATCCCCATGTTTTTGTCGACAACAATGAAAAAGGCGGGTTTTGCCTACCTTTTTGATCGGCTAAGTCCGATTTCGTCAAGCTTGCTCGCCATGAAAGATTACTTTGTTAATAAGTTATCAGCAGCTATTATTCTAGTCGATATTTTACCGGTTATTGGGTTTTTCTTTATTGCCTTTGCAAGCTTGTACTATGCCAGCAGTAAACTTGATTTTAAAGGAGGCGAATAATGGTGAAAAAGTTATGGATTGTATTGGCTCTTTTCAGTGCATTTGTTTCCGTCTCTTTCAGTAATCTTGGATATGCAGCAGCGGCGGGGAGTGATTCCGTTGAGATTCAAATTCTTTCACCGGCAAAAGTACGCAATTATCCCGGCTTCGAAACAAAAGTTGATGTGAAAATAACAAACCGGACTGGGGCTGCTTTGACAAAAGCAATGGCCTATATCACAATGGCTGATTTAGGAAAACATTGGACCGTGAATCTGGAAGACTACAGTGCGGATAAACCAGTTCCCATTCCCACGCTTGCTCCGGGACAATCGCTAAAGCTATCGTTGCCGATCCGCTTCGTTTATACTAGTCATTATAAGCTATATGTTACGGTAAGCAGCGATAAAGATCTTGCCATTTACTCGAGCAATGCCATCCCTGTTGAAATCTTAGGAAACACGAAAATCAATCCTGCACTTGTTACGGTGATCTCCATTGTGGAACCATTGCTCCTGCTTACCATCCTTTTGTTAGCCCTGCTAAGAGGCAGGAAGGTAAAGGACGAATCGAAAGGTTGAGCAGGAAATATTTTTTCTGGCTGAATTCTAGGGAGAGAGTTATATGAAAAAAATCTTGATTATTGAAGATGAAGAAAGTATCTCGGAATTTTTAACATTAGAATTAGAGCACGAAGGATTTGAAGTCGAAGTGGCATATGAGGGAAGACAGGGGCTGGATATTGCCTTAGATCGCCCATTTGATTTGATTTTGCTTGACTTAATGCTTCCGGGACTCAACGGTGTTGAGATTTGCCGTCGAATCCGTACGGTTAAGGATACGCCAATCATTATGCTGACTGCTCGAGATAGTGTACTTGATCGTGTCATGGGGCTCGACAGCGGGGCGGATGACTATATTCCGAAACCCTTTGCAATTGAAGAATTGCTTGCGCGAATGCGCGTGATTTTTCGAAGAATTGAAAAAACCGCCAATAAATTAGTGCAGACGATTCAATTTCGTGACATTGAAGTCAATACAGTGGCCAGAACGGTTCAACGGGGTACAGAAATTATTGAGCTGACGAAACGCGAATACGATTTACTGCTGCTTTTTTTGCAAAATATTAACCGTGTTTTAACAAGAGAAGTGATCCTGGATCAAATTTGGGGCTATGATATCGCTATCGAAACAAATGTTGTTGATGTATATATTCGGTATTTACGAAATAAGATAAATCGGGATACTGGCGAAAATTTTATTGAAACGGTACGCGGGGTTGGTTATGTGATGCGGGAATGAATTTCTTTCGGAACAAGCTTACGAATTTGAAAATCAAATGGAAGCTGGCTCTTTGGGCCTCTTTCTTATTGATTTTATTATTTTTAACCTATAACGTCGTCCAGTTTTTAACGATGAATAATTGGATGGTGCGCTACGAACAGCAGACGCTGAAAAAAAATCTCAAGGACATCCAGGCCTATTACCGCGATAAAGGGGGAGAGCTCTTTCAAGATCGCAACCCTTATTTACAACAATTAAATGAAAAACATCAATTTATTCGAATCCTTGATGACCGTGGTCGAGTCATCCTGTCTGTTGCCAATGATTTGTCCACACAGTGGGTAAAACCGCAGCCGGCACCGGTCGAGCAAGTAGAGCTGACTAAGCATGGGGAAGATCGGGTGTTGATTCTCCGCAGTCCAATAACAGATGGCCAATCTGTTGGGACAATTGAAATTGCCAGAAGTCTTTCCACTTTTGAAGGTTTAGTCGATCAATTCTTTTTTGTCATGGTGGCTACAGGAGTTGGCGCGATCATCCTCAGCTTTTTTGGCGGCTTGTTGATTTCAAAAAAGCTGCTTACACCGGTTAAGGAAATATCGGCGACTGTTAACCGCATAAAAAAGCATGGATTAAAAGAACGGGTGCAGGTGAAGGAAAATCATGATGAAATCTCGGAACTAGCGATCCATTTTAATGAGTTGATGGATCAAATTGAAAAGTCATTTAACCAGCAGCGTCAATTTATTGAAGATGCTTCCCATGAACTGCGGACACCTTTGTCCATTATCAAAGGTCATTTGTCAATGGTTGACCGCTGGGGCAAAGAAGATCCAAAGGTTTTGGAGAAGTCATTGAAATCGAGTTTGCGTGAAGTGGATCGGCTGACGGTTTTAGTAAAGGATTTATTGGAACTATCAAGAATGGACGAGAATTCGCAAACGATCGAAGAACGGGAGAGTGTGAATGTTGTTCCGCTGATTGAAGATGTGGTAAAAAATTTTCAATTAATTCATGAAGATTTTCAAATTCATTTTCAGAATGAATTGCCCGCGGGTACCAAAATTCTTTTTACCAAAAGATTGTTTGAACAGCTGCTGGTCATCCTTCTGGATAATGCGCTGAAGTATTCGAAAGAAAACAAAACAGTTGAGATTCATTGTTCGAAATGGCAAAAACAGCTGCGAATGGAAGTGAAGGATTACGGAATCGGCATTCCCGTTGAAGATCTTCCCTTTGTGTTTGATCGGTTTTATCGTGTTGATAAATCAAGAAATCGCAAGCAGGGCGGCCACGGAATCGGACTTTCGATTGCCAAGCAGATTGTTGAAAAATTTAACGGCCAAATTGTGATTGACAGCGAACTCGGGGAATGGACAAGCGTTGTAGTCCAGCTTCCATTCGAACAACCGAAATAAAATAGTATGTTTTATCTACACAAAAGCTTCCGAGGCAATCTTCGGAAGCTTTTGTTATTTAAAAGGATGGTTCGGATTACAGCTGCACGGCAGAATCAACCATAAAAAAGGAACCCGCCACTTGGCAGGTTCAATAAGGGGTCTATTTAAAAAGGGGGTTAGGTTGTAAGGCGTCTAACCAATTATTATACTACTTGATAGATATGAACGAATTATGACAAAAGAATGAAGGATTTAATAAAATTGGACAGGTTTTCATCGTTACATACATTGCAAAAAAAACGGCTTAAAGAATTCCTTAGCAGTGGCCTCGTCACACAAAGTCCATTTTATATGCTGAACTCTAGGACTAGACGATATGCTATAATAGAGGAAAAATCAGGGGGCGGAATTCTAGTGAGTGAAATGGTGGATTTGTTACGATCGATATTAAAAGAAGAATTGGAACCAATTCATAAAAGGTTAGACGGAATGGACAAGCGCTTAGACGGGATGGAACAACGGTTAGACGGAATGGACAAGCGCTTGAGCGGGGTAGAACAGCGGTTAGACGGTACGGAAAGACGCTTAGACAGGATTGAATTTAACTTGACCGAGCTTAAAGCAGGGCAAGAACAATTACAAAAAAACATGATTAACAACCTTGGCAATTATACCGATAAAATGACAGAATATGTAGATGATCAGACTTCAGCGTTAAACAAACGAATTTTTACTGTTGAGACAGAGATTGAACGGTTATCTAGGCAATAAGATAGGTTGAAAAAAGGCGACTGATGAATTTTCATTAGTCGTCTTTTCTCAATGGTGATATACACTAAAATCAAAAAAAACCGGCATGAAAAGCAGCCGGCTAGAGAAAGATGTATATAAAAGGGGGTTAGGTAGTTAGGTTTTCAACCTATAATCTTATTCTAGCCAAAAGATATGAACGAAGTATGAAGAAAAATGTAAAAAATGATTAATGCTTCGAAAAATGTCACTGATATTTTCAAATGATTATTAGTGGAGAGATAGCAAGCCCTTAGATAGTTTTGCTATAATAAAAATAAGTTGTAATCACTATAAATAATTGGGGTTGAATATGATCAATAAATTACTCAGTAGCAGCGGTTTTAAACGAATTGTTATTTTTGCACTGATTTCACTTGTTCTTTATTCACTAAGAGAGATGCTTAATTTAATTTTATTTACGTTTATTTTTACCTTTTTAATGGATCGATTGGTTCAATTTGTTTCAGGATACCTTCGCTTCAATCGAAATTTGCTCGTAATCCTACTTTATGCTTTAATAGTTGGCTTGCTGTCTTTAGGGATAGGAAAGTATTTTCCAATTATAGTTAACGAGATTACTCAATTGGTTAACCAATTGACCACGTTTTATACAAAGAAGCAAGATAATGTGGTGTTAAATTATTTTGTCAGCCGTATGGAACAAAATCAAATTTCCAATTATATTGAACAAGGATTTAGCTATATCGTTCGCTATTTCACAGATATTAGCAGAGTTGGCATTCAAGTTTTATTTGCTTTATTGTTAAGTTTATTTTTTAATTTAGAGAAGCCACGACTAATCACTTTTACACGAAAATTTAAAACAAGTAAGATCGCATCCATTTACATTGAAATTGAGTTTTTTGCGCAGAAATTTGCAAGAACGTTCGGTAAGGTAATTGAAACTCAGCTAATTATTGCAACGGTTAATACCGTGTTAACAGCTATTGCCTTATGGATATTGGACTTTCCACAGTTAGGCGGGTTATCCATTTTGATATTCCTTCTTGGATTAATCCCTGTAGCTGGTGTCATCATTTCAATGATTCCGTTGACCATTATCGCCTACAGCATTGGTGGAATTGCAAAAGTTCTCTATATTGGGATTGCGATCCTCATCATTCATTCTATTGAGGCCTATATTTTAAATCCAAAATTAATGTCATCAAAAACAAATCTACCGGTTTTTTATACTTTTATCGTGTTAATTTTTTCAGAGTATATTTTTGGGGTATGGGGACTTATTGTCGGTATCCCGATCTTTGTCTTCCTCCTTGATGTACTTGAGGTAACAGACGATAAAAAAAATCACCATAATACTTAACCCCATGCCAATGCATGGGGGTTTTTGCCGCATTAAAAGAGTTTTAAGTATGTTAAATCGGGGATAAAAGGTAGAAAAGTACTATAATATTGTACATTTTTCACCTGATTTGAGAGTACAATAAATAGACAGAAAGGAGAAAACAATGCGAGAATTTTTCCAACTGTTAAAAAGGGGAAACCGCTCAGCGATGCTTGCCGGCATTGTTAATTTAATCATTGCCCTTTTTAAAGGGATAGTCTATTTATTCACTGGTAATGTGGCAATCTTTGCTGAAACATTGCGTAGTTTTGGGGATACAGCCAATCAACTCTTTGTTTTCATTGGATCTGCTTTAAGCAAAAAAACTCCGACTGAACGGTTTCCAAATGGTTTCGGCAGGCTCGTTAATTTAGTTTTATTAGGGGCGGTATTAATTGTAGGTATCATGGCATTTGAGGCGTTTAGGGAAGGCTACAGCCATATCGTCAATAAAAGTGAATCCAATGAAGAAGGGTTTCTCTTAAATATTGCGGTCTTGGTAGTGGCAACACTGTTGGATTTCTTTGTTCTCTATAAAGTAATGATAGAATTAACCCTAGAAAGTAAAATAAAGCCAAAAGGGTTTGCAATTTTTACTGAGAGTGTTCGTCATTTGCGAAAAGCAACACCTGCGACGAAACTTGTTTTTATGGAGGATTTGGTTGCCACAATTGGCGGAATTGTAGCAGTCACGGGCGTTCTGATTACTCGCTATACTTCCTTTTATCAAGCAGAGGGCATTGCTTCTATTATCATTGCTTTAATGATGTTTTTAGTTGTAGGGAAGTTATTTTTGGATAATGCAGCAGGGGTAATCGGCCAAGCAGATGAAGAAATGAAAAACAAAATTGGGGCATTGGTGATGAAGGATCCGGATGTCAAGGATATCCAAGGAATAACCGTAATTAAAGAAGGCGAGGATCTCCATGTGGAGCTGGAGATTGAAGTTGATCCCCAACTAACGGTTGCTGCTGCGGATGATATTAAAGATCGATTGGAAGAACAGATTATGGCAGAAAAAGGTGTAGTTGACGTTACGATTGAATTTGACGAGGAAGACGGCATCCCATCATGGAATAGAAAGTTAAATTCAGGCAATGAATAATCAAAAACCTTTCCGTTTTTTGGGAAAAAGAATGATTCATTTCTTCTTTATCCATACTAACCATAAATCAGTTTCCCAAAGGATTGGTGAATTCTTCAGTGAAAATAAGAAAACCACCGGTTCTGCTTTTGCTTTTCTGGCTTGTTTTCAGCGAAAGCAGTTATCAAAATGCCCCCTTCTTCTTTAGTAAAAGCAAGGGAAAGGCTGCCACCCAAACCGTGGCTGCCAGAGAAATAGCATCGCCTGAAATCCAGGCTGTCCGGCAAAAAATCCACAAGTTTTTGATTTC
>JAKACS010000182.1 GCA_021821235.1 Bacillota bacterium | reverse complement strand
GCACTGCTGGACACGAACATACCTAGCCCACGTTTTTTATACAGGATCCCTTCATCCACTAATAGACTCAAACCCTTTGCTGCTGTTGCCGGATTGATCGTGAAGATCTCAGCCAGTTGATACTGTGAATAAATTTTTTGATCGCTTTCAAAATTCCCTGTTAAAATTTCTCGCTCGAGCCATTCTGAGATTTGCCGATAAAGTGGTTTGGTTCCATCCGGGTTCAGATCCAATCCTTCTCCCCCTTTCACCACATACTACATTACTGATGTAATGTAGTATATTATAATTAGAAAAAAATAGCAATATCCTCTTTGAGAATATTGCTTACACTTTATTGAATATTGATCCATTAAAAAATGACCTTATCCACGGAGCAGTTCTTCCTGTTTCTTTTCTCTGATTAACAGGCTGCCGATCAAACCGACCATTGAGAAAACAACTGGGATGATCAATCCGTTATGGTAGCCTACATTGCTTCCAGCTGTGGAGGAATAGTCAAGCACCTTACCAAATATAGTTGGTAGCAGCACGGCGCTTAAAAATCCGCCGGTATTGGCTACTCCTGAAACAACGCCCACTTCTTGAATGGGAAAGGAATTTCGCACGACTGCAAAAGTCAGCGAACTGGCTCCATTGCCATAGCCGATCAACAAAAACAAAAGAACAAGCAGCAAGTATGGCGGTTTGCCGCCTAACAGAAAAAACGCCAACCAGCTCATCAAAACAATACTCTGAACAAAAACATACGGCCGTTTGATCATCTCCAGCCGACTTGTAATCCAACTAGTCAGCGGTCCGCCAATAATTGCGCCAACCAGCCCGATCATAATCAGTTGGCTTGCAGCCGAGCGCGACATGTTGTAGACATTCATACCGTATGGTACCGCCCACGAGCCAATAAAACCGACATAGGTACCAACAACGCCAAAATGGCAAAAAAAAGTAGCCCAAGTCTGGCGATTCGTAAAGATCCTACGCAAAATCACCATCGTTTTTTCACGCTTTGCCACCTTTTTAACAGCAGCCTTTTTCCCCGACGAATGGATATCCAGCTGCTCCGGCCTTTTGACGAGAATAAAATAAAGCAGAACCCCGATCACGACAAGGAAGATTCCCACTGTTAAAAAGGGGGCTCTCCATCCTGTAGCAGCGATCCATGCAGAATATGGAACGGTGGCCATCAAAAAACCGAGTCCGCCAGACATCCCGGCAACACCAAGCAAGCCGATAAATTCCTTTACTTTAAACCATTGGCTTAAAATCAGCACCAAATTTACCCAAATTGTCGCATCACCCATACCCACCAATAAGCGGGCGCTAAACAGGACGGCTTCATTTGATGCCTGGCTGTAAAGAACTGTTCCTAAGCCATTTAAAATCGTGCCGCCAATCAGAAAATAATTGGGACCGAAGCGATCAGACAAAATCCCAATCGGAATTTGCAAACCGGCATACGCCAAAAATTGAATGCTGGTCAGCAGCCCAATCGTTGAAGCCGAAATTGAAAATTCCTTCATTAATTGATCAGTAATTAACCCTGGCGCCGTTCGCTGGCTGACAATCAAAAAATAAGCAGCCAGCACCGCGGCAAACACAACCCATCTGTATGTGCTATTCTGTTTTTCCACTGTTCATTTCTCCCATTTATTGTTACTGTCTTTCTATTATAAGTTATATTTCAAAAATAGGAAGGTCGAATGAACAAGGAAGAAACAAACAGCCAGCTATTGTTTCAATTTTGGATCAAGCACATCCCTTAATCCATCGCCCATCAAGTTAAACCCTAATACGGTCAGCATGATCGCTACCCCTGGGAAAAACAGTGTCCACGGGGCTTGCACCAAGTATTGTTTTGAATCGGAAAGCATTTTCCCCCATTCCGGCGTTGGCGCCTGGGCACCTAATCCAAGAAAGCCTAATGCCGCGGCTTCAATAATCGCCGTCGCAATTGCGAGTGTTGCCTGAACAATAACAGGGGAGATGCTATTTGGCAAGATGTGGTGAAACAAGATTCTTGTGTCTCTCATCCCCACTGCCCGCGCCGCCATAATATATTCCTCCTGCTTCACGCTAAGCACTTTAGAACGGACCAGTCTGCCAAAATTAGGAATATTAATTACCGCAATCGCAATCAGCGCATTTTGTAAGGAAGGCCCTAAGATCGCCACAACGGCGATTGCCAACAGAATACTTGGAAATGCCAACATAATATCAAAGATACGGGAAATAATCGTATCGACCCAACGGCCATAATATCCGGCTATGATTCCAAACAGCGTGCCAAGGATGACGGAACCGAGAACAGAAAAAAATCCTACCCACAATGAGAGTCGTGACCCGTACAAAATCCGTGAAAAAATATCTCGGCCAAAGTCATCCGTACCAAAGAAATGCTTGCCCGAGGGCGGCATCAATCGCTCCGCCAAATTTTGATCTTTGTAACTATAGGGTGCGGCAATTGGCGCAATGATTGCTAAAACAATAAAGAAAATAACAATTCCTAAGCCAATTACGGCTAATTTGTTTTGGTAAAAAGATTGCCATGCTTCTTTCCAGGGAGGTGTGTGCTTTTCTTCTAAATCAACTGCCGGAGCCCTTGTCGTATTTTTTGCAAGTTCAGCCACTTTCTGTCCCTCCTATTTTGTATATTTAATCCGCGGATCGACCGCAACATATAATAAGTCTACGATCAGGTTGATCAAGACAAAAATTGCAGCAATGATCAAAATACCTGACTGAATTACAGGATAATCACGGTAACCAATTGCATCGTATAAATATCTTCCGATTCCTGGCCAACCGAAGATGGTTTCTGTTAAAATGGCGCCTCCCAACAGCAGACCCACTTGCAGGCCGATAACCGTCAAAACGGGAATAATGGCATTTTTTAAAGAATGTTTGTATACAACCCAGAACATCCGTAGTCCTTTTGCTCTTGCTGTCCGGATATAATCCGATTTCATCACTTCAAGCATGGTGGAACGGGTCATCCGGGCAATGATCGCCATCGGAATGGTTGCCAGTGCAAAGCTTGGTAAAACTAAATGCTGAATAACAGCAGTAAATTGATCAAACCTTCCCTGCAGCAATGTGTCGATTAAATAAAGATTCGTAATCGCCGATACGGGATCCCGGACATCCTCACGTCCTGTAGTTGGAAACCAACCTAATTGAATCGAAAATCCCCATTGCTCCATTAAACCGAGCCAAAAAATCGGCATGGATACACCTATAAGCGCAAAAATCATGGCAACATAATCAAACCATGACTTTGAAAACCAAGCACTGATAATCCCGGCATTCACACCGATAACAACCGCAATGATCATTGCAACAATGGTTAATTCCAGCGTTGCTGCCAAGTATGGCCAAATTTCTTGGTTAATCGGACCCCTTGTCCTAAGTGAAATGCCTAGATCACCGTGAAGGAGTGCCTTTAAATAGTCAAAATATTGTATGTACCAAGGATTGTCCAACCCTAATTGCTGTGTTAGTGCTGCCACTGCTTCTTTTGTTGCCCTTTGGCCAAGAATGACTTGTGCCGGGTTTCCAGGAATTGCATGAATAATCGAAAAAACAACAAGTGTCATTCCGATTAATACAGGGATTAATGCCAACACACGGCGGACTGAATAAGTTAGCAAGCTGCTCACCTCTTTTTATAAAGTCTGAATGAAAATCCTACTTTGAAGTGGAAAAAGGGAGGGATACTTCCCCTCCCCTTCACACGTTAATTTTTAAATTCAACTTTGCTCAATAGGTCGGATCCAGTTGGATGCGGCAAATAGTTTACTACGTCTTTCGATGCTGCTAATAGTGGTGTTGAGTGAACAAGCGGCACCCATGGAGCATCCTCATGGATGATTTCTTGAGCTTGTTTGTATAGATCATTACGCTTCGCTTGATCTGTTTCAGACTGCGCTTTAATTAAAATGTCATGTAATTGGTTGTTGCTATATTGAGAGTAGTTGTTCGCTCCAATGCTGTCTTTATCAAGCAATGTATAGATGAAATTATCTGCATCACCATTATCGCCTGTCCAGCCGAGCATATAGGCGTCAAACTCACCTTTTGCGGCATTTTGCAAGTAAGTAGCCCAGTCAACTGTTTTAATATTCGCTTTCACGCCGATTTTTGCAAAGCTTGCTTGAATAACCTCGGCAACTTTCATCCCTTCAGGCATATATGGACGGGCTACAGGCATTGCCCACAAATCCATGCTGAATCCATTTGGATAGCCGGCTTGTGCCAATAACTGCTTTGCTTTTTCCAAGTCATATGGATAAGCAGAAATGGCATCGTCATACCCTTCAATGGAAGGCGGCATTGGATTTTTCGCCGGAATTGCCTGGCCGCCATAGAACGCTTGGATGATGGCTTTTTTGTCAACGGCATAGTTTAATGCCTGACGAACGAGCTTGTTATCAAAAGGTTTACGAGTGACAGTAAAGCCTAAATAGCCGATATTCATTGATGGCCGTTTGATGACTTGTAGCTTTGGATTTGCCTTGACCGTGGCTTCATCCGAATTGTTCAGACCATCCATCACATCGATTTCTCCATTTGCTAAGGCATTTAATCGGGCTGTGTTTTCAGGAATAACACGGAAAATAACCTTGTTTAACTTTGGCAGACCTTTTTGCCAATAATCAGGATTTTTCTCAAGCGTAATTCGGTCATTTTGTTTCCATTCTACAAATTTGAATGGTCCGGTACCAACTGGATTTTCTCTAAATTTATCGCCATATTTCTTCACAGCAGCCGGGCTGGCAATCCCGAATGCAGACATTGCCAAATTTTTAAGGAATGGAGCCTGCGGCCGTTTTAAGACAAACTGCACTGTATATGGATCTACTGCTTTTACTTCTTTAATGACGTGTCCTTCATCTTTTTTATAGCCGCCAAACATCGTGTAATAAGGGAATTGCTTTTCATCGCCGTTCATCCAGCGATCAAAGTTAAACACGACAGCATCTGCATTGAAGTCTGTGCCGTCTTGAAATTTGACCCCCTTACGAAGATAGAAAGTGTAAGTCAAGCTGTCAGGTGAAACATCCCATTTTTCAGCAAGGCCCGGTTTTAGTGTTGTATCCTGATCCCCATAGTTAACGAGCGTTTCAAAAATATTTTTCGTAACCTTAAATGTTTCTCCTTCAGTTGAAGTAATTGGGTCAAGTGAAGTAGAATCGCCTCCGCGGCCATACACGAGCGTATCTTTTTTTGAAGTGCCGCCTGTATTCGAAGCGCCATTGTTTGACGTCTTGCTGGACTGGCTGCTGCAACCAGCAAGAACGACGCTGATGGCTAGAATGGCAAATGCCAGCAAATAAATGGTTTTTTTCATCAGTTTTCCCCCATTTTCTCTCTTAATTTTTTATCATGATTGGGCATTTTACTTGTTGAACAAGTGGCATGCCACATAATGACCGTTAAGATTGTGCTCCTCAGGCCTTGTCGTTTTACAAATATCCATACACTCTATACATCGTGTATGGAATGCACAGCCCGACGGTGGATTGGCCGGACTTGGAAGTTCCCCTTGAATCAACGTTCTCTCCCTTTTTATGTCCGGATCAGGTATTGGCACCGCGGAAAGAAGCGCCTGAGTATACGGGTGTTTCGGATTTTCATAGAGTTCTTCACTTTCAGCCAGCTCGATTAATCTGCCTAAATACATGACGCCGACACGATCACTGATATGGCGGACGACTCCTAAGTCATGCGCAATAAAAATATAGGTAAGGCCAAATTCTTTTTGAATATCTTTCATTAGATTCAGAACTTGTGCCTGGATCGAAACATCTAGTGCGGAAACGGGCTCATCCGCAATGATCAGCTTTGGCCTTGTCATTAATGCCTTGGCGATTCCAATCCGCTGCCGCTGCCCGCCGCTGAACTGGTGGGGATAACGTTTGGCATGATAACTGCTTAAACCTACTACTTCAAGCATTTCCCGCACTTGCTTCCTGCGTTCTTCCTTCGTACCAATTCCGTGAACAATTAGCGGCTCTTCGAGAATCTGTTCGATCGAATGTCTCGGATTTAACGAAGCGTAAGGATCTTGAAACACCATTTGGATATCCCTGCGTGTTCTGCGCAGTTCCGTTTTTGACATGCGGGTAATCTCTTTATCTTCAAAAACAATTTTTCCATCGCTCGCTTCGATAAGACGCATTAGCAGCCGTCCGGTTGTTGATTTTCCGCAGCCGCTTTCGCCAACAATTCCTAATGTTTCACCTTTTTTGACGTAAAAGGAGACGTCGTCCACTGCTTTGACTTCACCTTTTTTATTGTCAAATAAACCCCCAGTAATTGGAAAGTATTTTTTGAGCCCTTTGACTTCAAGAAGTAATTCCGACATGCTGATCACTCCCCTCTTTCACTGTATGTAAGAAACAACGAGCAACATGGCCGTCTTTATTGATCGTGTACAAATCAGGTGATTCATTATGGCAGACGGCTATTGCTTCAGCACAGCGCGGAGCAAAACGGCATCCTTTTTGAAG
>JAKACS010000181.1 GCA_021821235.1 Bacillota bacterium | reverse complement strand
AGGTTCGGCTGTTGATATCCCAAGTATAAATGCGGGGGAGTAGAATACGTTTTTGTTTTCATTGGCATACAGGGATCAAATGGACTGATATAAGGTTCATACGTCTTATGATGGGTATACATCATTGCCCTCCTTTTTGTACGCATCAGAAAAATGGGGAGTTTTGTTCAAATACGAATTTTCTGGAGCGATTTACTGGCATGCATCATTTCCATCACTTCATTTTATGTGCTTTTTATGTATTCATGTCATTATTTTTCGCATTGGAAAGGGATTTGCAAAGACTTGTGGAATATATTAAATAGGTGGGACTTTATGTTGAGGTGATGGATGTGTTTGTAAAAAGCCTAATGATTCCGAAGTATGATTGTGTTACGGTTGAGCATGATCAACCGCTTAAAGTTGCGCTGGAAAAACTTGAAACACACAAGATTGACGGCCTTCCTGTTTTAAATGGTGATGAATATGCAGGAATTGTGACAAGATATTCAATCTATGAGCGTTTTTTTCTTTCAGGTAAACAAAAAGAATCGTTTCTGAACGAAACAATGGCGGCGGATATTGCTACCCATTCTGAGCATTTTTTAGAGGGCGGAGAAATTTTTGAAAAAACGCTGCTTGAATTAAAGGATTTTTCCTTACTTGCTGTCGTTGATACGAAAAGGAAATTTCTAGGTATCCTTACACGAGCGGATGTTCTTGATCAGTTTCGAAGTGCTTTTGGTGTCAACCGCCCTGGAGTCCGTATTGCATTCACAACAGTCGAAACAGAAGGCCGAATTGCCAGGTTGGCGGAAATTGCCCATCATTTTCAAGAACAAATTATTTCGCTTGTAACGTTTGACGAAACGGATAAGCTTGTAAGAAGAATCGTGATGAAAGTAGAAAAAAATCAAAATCTAGACCGGTTTACGAAAAAGTTGGAAGAACACGGCTTTCGAATTTTAAGTATTCAAGAAGATTCGGTGTAATCCAAAAGAAACAATAAAGGAACTTCCCATACATCGGTACGGGAAGTTTTTTTGCTAATTGTCAAAGTTGGGAGGATGACGTTCCTCGCGTTTTTGGTTGCTTGTTCCTTTATTTCATGATAGATTTTTACCATGAAAAGGGGCGATTTGCAATGGTGATTTTGCTGGCGATTGGAGCCGGGGCTTGTTTGCTTTTATCGAGAATGCTCTGGGAAGCGTTTTTAAACCGTGTGATCAAACATGAACTTGCCTTTCCGGATTTCCCGTCCACCTTTAGGGAAATTTCAATTTTTTTTATATCTGATGTCCACCGCCGCACGATATCAAATAAAATCATTGCTGATGTAAGCGGAAAAGCCGATTTTGTTGTCATCGGCGGGGACTTAATGGAAAAAGGGGTACCGATCAATCGCGTCCGAGCAAATTTGGAAAAATTAAAAAGGATCGGTCCGGTTTATTTTGTTTGGGGCAATAATGATTATGAGGGAGACTACCATGAACTCGATGCTGTGTTGCTTGAAAGTGGTGTGAAAATTTTGGATAATACGGCAGTCAATTTCGAGTCTGAACAAGGTGAGAAAATCAGCCTTCTCGGAGTCGACGACTTAAATCAGCAACGAGATCGAATTGACATAGCCCTCATGGATGCAGAAAAGGATAGTTTTAAGATCCTGGCCTGCCATTATCCAAACATTACCGAAAAAATTTTGCCGGAGCATAAGATTCGGCTCGTGCTCAGCGGCCATACGCATGGTGGTCAAATCCATCTCCTCGGCTACAGTCCTTATGAGCGGGGATCAATCAAAAAACAAAAACATACCACTTTGTTGATCAGCAATGGCTATGGAACAACTGGAGTTCCCTTACGATTAGGGGCACCTGCTGAATGCCATCTGGTTACGATTCGAAACACCCAGTAAAAATGTGAAGACAATCATAGACAATTCACCAACCTTTTGCGGTGACATAGACTGGGATTATAGAAATGTCACGGCAGGGGGCAGAAATATGCGTCTGGAACGCTTAACATCCAATAAAATTAAAATTTTTTTAACTTCCGATGATCTTTACGATAGAGGATTGACAAAGGAAGATATTTGGGTTGATTCGATGAAATGGCGCCAACTTTTTCACGATATGCTGGAAGAAGCAAGTGAAGAATTTGATGTTGATTTTCATGGTTCTGTGGCCGTCGAGATTTTTTCGATTCAGGCACAGGGGATGATTATGATTATTACAGTTGATGATATTGGCGAGGAAGAAGAAATGCTGCTATATGACAGCTTTCTCGACATGCACGTAATGGGTGAAGAGAACGAGGGTCTTTTGTATACTTTTGATAGTATTGAAGAGGTTATAGAGCTTTCCAAACGGCTGCTGCCGATGAACATTGGCGGAGGATGTTTGTACAGTTTTGAAGAACGGTATTATTTATTTTTCAAGGATGTACACCCAGATGAACTAGAAAAAACAGCTTCAATATTATCTGAATATGGGGATGCATCAATTTTAAGCCCGTATGTTCTTTTTGAATACGGGAAAAAAATCATTGAAAATCGTGCGATAGAAACCATTTATCATTACTTTGGCTAAGGGGCTGCCCCTGGCTAATGCGGGTTCTATCGTGTTTTTTTTGAAAAAATTAAGGAGTCGCGGTATTTTTGAAACGATCTGTGAACAGGATACAGCACATAGCGTGGCAGCGTTTACATAAACCTGTTCAAAATCGTTGAAATGTGCGTATTTCATCTTGCATAAATCAAGCAAACGTGTATACTTGTGTCTGAAAGCGGACAACATTCGTAAAAGTGATTTCTTTAGGAGGTTTACAGATGGTAGCCGAGAATGGTACAGAACAGCAAAATCACGAGGAAAAGCACGATGTGTTAAAGTCAACACAGACGGTTATTCATAAGGCTTTACAAAAGCTTGGTTATCCAGAAGAAGTGTATGAGCTCTTAAAAGAGCCGCTGCGTATGATGACGGTGAAAATTCCCATTAGAATGGACGATGGTTCGATCAAAATTTTTACAGGCTACCGTGCCCAGCACAATGATGCAGTGGGTCCGACAAAAGGTGGAATTCGCTTCCACCCGGGTGTGACAGAGAAAGAGGTAAAGGCTCTTTCCATCTGGATGAGTTTAAAATGCGGTATTGTCGATTTACCTTACGGCGGAGGAAAAGGCGGCATTGTTTGTGATCCGCGGGATATGTCCTTCCGTGAACTTGAAAGACTGAGCCGCGGCTATGTTCGTGCTATCAGCCAAATTGTAGGGCCTACGAAAGATATACCTGCGCCAGATGTCTTTACAAATTCACAAATAATGGCTTGGATGATGGATGAATACAGCCGAATAGATGAATTCAATTCCCCTGGATTTATTACCGGAAAACCGCTTGTTCTTGGCGGTTCACACGGGCGAGAATCGGCAACCGCCAAAGGCGTTACCATTTGCATTCGCGAAGCCGCAAAAAGGAAGGGACTTGAGCTAACGGGAGCCAGAGTCGTTGTCCAAGGGTTCGGTAATGCAGGAAGTTATTTGGCGAAATTTATGCATGATGCAGGCGCAAAGGTCGTTGGCATTTCGGATGCATATGGAGCTCTTTATGATCCGGATGGCCTTGATATTGATTATCTTCTTGACAGACGTGATAGTTTTGGAACGGTTACGAAACTTTTTAATAATACCATTACAAACAAGGAACTTTTAGAGCTTGATTGCGATATCCTCGTTCCGGCAGCAATTGAAAATCAGATCACTGAAGAAAATGCACATAATATTCGTGCCAGCATTGTCGTTGAAGCAGCCAACGGCCCGACAACCTTGGAAGCTACTCAAATTCTAACTGACCGTGGAATATTGCTTGTTCCCGATGTGCTCGCTTCCGCTGGTGGTGTAACCGTGTCGTACTTTGAATGGGTTCAGAATAATCAGGGGTATTACTGGACAGAGGAAGAAGTAGAAGAGAGATTGGAAAAAGTGATGGTAAAATCGTTTAAAAATATTTACGAAACAGCGAGCACCCGCCGGGTAGATATGCGCCTTGCAGCCTACATGGTCGGTGTAAGAAAAATGGCAGAAGCAAGCCGCTTCAGAGGGTGGATTTAAAAGCTTGTAAATATTCGGCACCATATCCATTGAAACGATGCCTTAAATCTCCTATCATTGAATGATGGGAGTTTTTTATTTTCAAGGAGTGATTGAAATGAAGCATGAAGAGGTTATTATAATTGGTGCGGGACCATGTGGTATGGCTGCGGCCATTGCTTTACAAGAGATCGGGAAAAACCCGTTAATCATTGAAAAAGGAAATATTGTAAATGCAATTTACAGCTACCCTACACATCAGACTTTTTTCAGCACAAGTGAGAAACTGGAGATTGGCGACATTCCGTTTGTTACGGAAACATATAAACCTAAACGGAACCAAGCACTTGTCTACTATCGCGAAGTGGCACGAAGAAAGCAGCTGCGCATCCATTCCTTCGAAAAAGTCAATAAAGTGGAAAAAAATGCAGACTTCTTTGAAGTCATAACAGACAAGGGAATTTACACTGCTTCCTATGTTGTAGTCGCCACAGGCTATTACGACCATCCAAACGATATGGGCGTTCCTGGTGAAGAACTGCCAAAGGTCAGTCACTATTTTAAAGAAGCACACCCTTACTTTGATCAAGATGTTTGTGTCATCGGCGGGAAAAATTCAAGCGTTGATGCAGCGATTGAGCTTGTCAAAGCTGGAGCGAGAGTGACGGTATTGTACCGGGGAAGCAGCTACTCAAGCAGCATTAAACCGTGGATTCTCCCGGAGTTTGAGTCCCTTGTTCGAAATGAAAAAATAGCAATGGAATTTTCGGCAGAGGTGACTCGAATTACGGAAGAAAAGGTTTATTATAGAAAAGATGGAAAAGAGAAGTTCATTGCAAATGATTTTGTGTTTGCGATGACTGGCTACCACCCGGATCATCCGTTTTTAAAAGAAATGGGCATCTCAATTGACGAAGAGACTGGAAGACCTGTTTATAATCAAGAGACAATGGAAACAAATATTGAAGGAATTTTTATTGCTGGAGTTATTGCGGCTGGAAACAATGCCAATGAAATCTTTATTGAGAATGGCCGCTTCCATGGTGGACAAATAGCCAAAGCCATCGCCGCAAAAGAGTTGAAAAAATAAGCACCGTGGAGAATTTCGAACCGTATCGCGGGCTTGCTTAAGCAAAAATCAATGGGGAAAATTTAGGAAAGATAGCTGGTGAGAAAATTGAAAAAAGTTATTTTATTAACAACTGGTGGAACGATCGCAAGCAAACCGAATAAAGAATCAGGTAAATTAGCCTCTGGAGCCATTACTGGAGAGGAATTGGCGTCCATGTGCCAGCTCCCAGAAAATATTGAAGTGATTATTGAATCGGTTTTCCAAAAACCAAGTATGCATATTACATTTGACGACTGGATTGTGTTAAAAAAGAAAATTGAAGGTTATTATCGAGACCAAGATATTTCTGGTGTGGTTGTAACGCATGGAACAGATACAATGGAGGAGACTGCCTACTTCCTTGACTTAACTATCCAGGATGATCGACCCGTTGTTGTGACAGGCTCACAGCGCTCACCAGAGGAATTAGGCAGCGATGTCTACATTAATTTGCGCCATGCTATTTTTTCCGCTTGTGCAGACGATCTGAAGGGTGCAGGAACGGTTGTTGTTTTTAATGAAAGGATTTTTGCCGCGAGGTATGTAAAAAAAGAGCATGCTTCCAACATCCAAGGATTTAACGCTTTTGGATTTGGTTATTTGGGAATCATTGATAACGATGAAGTCCATGTCTTCCAGAAACCAATTAAACGCGAATTTTATTCAGTTCAATCAGCGATCCCGGCTGTTGATATCATTAAATGCTATATCAATTCAGATGGAAAGTTTATTAAGGCTGCAAGGGAGGCTGGAGTAAAAGGATTGATACTTGAAGGGGTCGGCCGCGGGCAAGTTCACCCGGATATGATTGAGGAGATTGAAAAAGCGATCCAAGCAGGAATAAAAATCGTAATTACAACAAGTGCGGAGGAAGGGGCTGTTTACACGACATACGACTACGAAGGCAGCGCATATGATTTGTACAAAAAAGGCGTCATCCTTGGCAGTGACAGCGATTCAAAAAAAGCTAGAATTAAACTGGCAGCAGCACTTGCAAGTGGAGTTGAAACCATCAAATTTTAATATTTTCTTAGAAAACTCTTCATTTCGAAAATGGAGAGTTTTTTTTGAATAAAATTACCTGCCTAACAAAAAATAGGATCATTGAACAAAAGTTTTACATCATGGGGGTTGCTTTGCATGAATCGGAAACAAATCATACTCAAGTCATTCATTCTTTTCTCCCTTTGTGTGCTGCCGTTTACAATGCTCGCTGAACGGAACAAAGTCCATGCCTTTACAAATCAAGTGATCCAGCGTGGTGCAGTTGGGGACGATGTGATTGAACTTCAATCAAGACTCCAATACATTGGTTATTTTAAAGGTCAAATTGACGGAGTTTTTGGC
>JAKACS010000180.1 GCA_021821235.1 Bacillota bacterium | reverse complement strand
GCGCACCATTCTCCTAACAAATGGGAAAAACGGTCGGAAAAATCCTTTTTGTTCATTATTTTATTTGTTCTGAATGGTTTTCGGGAGTTCCTGCCAAAGCAAACAATTTATTCTTTTTAACATAGATTCTCGGAACTCTTTTTCCGATAAGGCAAACAACTTCATAGTGAATGGTACCCATTAGCGTTGCAACTTCATCAACAGATTGAAATGCAGACCCGTCCGCTCCGAAAATGGTGACTTCATCCCCCGGAGAACAAGGCTGAATATGGGTTACATCAATCATTGTCTGATCCATACAAACCCGTCCCGCAATTGCAGACTTTTGTCCATGAATTAAGACATGGCCGCGGTTTGACAAATAGCGCGACAGGCCGTCAGCATAGCCAATTGGTAGTGTCGCAATTCTACTTGGACAGCTTGCTTTCCATGTGCACCCATAACTAACGGGCTGGGAGATGGGTACAGTTTTGATGGCGACAATTTTTGTTTTCAAGCTCATCGCCTGCTTCAATTTAATAGGTAAATTCTTAAGGGATGCATCGGGGTAAAACCCATATAGAGCAATCCCTATCCGAACCATATCCAAATGCATTCGCGGAAATTTCATTGTCGCGGCGCTGTTGCAACAATGTTTTAATGGAATGGGTAGATGATGGTTCGCTAAATATTCGACTATTGTTTGAAATTTTTTGAACTGGCTTTCTGTAAAACTGGTATCCTCGCTATCAGCATTCGCAAAATGGGTGAAGATACCTTCCAGATCGACGAAAGGAGCTGCAGCAGCCTTTTTGGCAAGACTGAATACTTCCATAGCAGTCGTTACCCCAATTCTTGACATTCCTGTATCGACCTTTAAATGGATCGAAGCCGTTTCCCGAACGAGAGAAGATTGGATGATAATTTCATCGAGTACATCATGATCGAAAACCGTTAACGTAATATTATGTTGAATGGCTTTTTTAACGGAGTGTACAGGAGTATACCCCAGAATAAGAATGGGAGCAGTGATACCTGCTGCTCTTAATTCGATGGCTTCGTCTAAAAATGCAACCGCTAAGTAATCTGCACCCGCTTGTATCGCTGTTTTGGAAACTTCCACCGCTCCATGTCCATATCCATCTGCCTTAACGACAGTCATTATTTTTGCATGGGGATTCACCCATTGTTTTAACTGAAGAAAATTCTCTTCTATATGGTTTAGTGAAATCTCTGCCCATGTGTCGCGGTAACTGAATGCCTTCATTTAACCAACCCCTTTAAGAAAAAAATCCCCCAAGAAATCAGTCTTGAGGGGAAAAGTGGATGTTGAAAGTTTTATTTTACAGCAGCTAGTTCTTTTTCTAGTGCATCTTCAACGGCGATATATTCGTAGCCAAGATCGTGTGCAACGGCTTCATAGGTGATTTCACCATTTGCTACGTTTACACCAAGTTTTAAGGAGGCGTTTTCGCTAATGGCCTTGGCTACCCCTTTATTGGCGATCTGGATTGCATAGGGAACAGTGACATTTGTTAAAGCAATTGTCGATGTTCTAGGAACTGCTCCAGGCATGTTCGCAACTGAGTAGTGAATGACTCCATGTTTTTCAAATGTTGGATGATCATGTGTTGTCACATGATCAATCGTTGCAACAATTCCGCCTTGGTCAATTGCAACATCGACAATAACAGAACCTGGCTTCATCGATTTAACCATCTCCTCGGTAACAAGCTTTGGAGCCTTTGCCCCTGGAATGAGTACTGCACCGATCAGAAGGTCTGCTTCCGCTACAGCTTCAGCAATATTCATAGGATTTGACATTAACGTTTTGATTTGCGTTCCAAAAATATCATCAAGCTGGCGTAAGCGATCCGCGCTTAAGTCAATGATCGTGACATCAGCGCCTAAACCGATTGCCATTTTTGCTGCATTGGTCCCAACGGTACCGCCACCGATAATCGTTACCTTGCCCCGATTTACGCCGGGAACTCCAGAAAGAAGAATACCCTGGCCGCCATTATTTTTTTGCAAGAACTGGGCTCCGATTTGAACAGACATTCTTCCGGCCACTTCACTCATTGGCGTAAGCAGCGGAAGAGACCGATTTGCTGTAACAGTTTCATAGGCAACCGCAATGACTCCGTTTTCCTTTAGCGCTTGTGCTAAAGTAGGTTCAGCAGCTAAATGCAAATAAGTAAATAAAATTAATCCGGGACGAAAGTAACCATATTCGCTTGGAAGTGGCTCCTTTACTTTTAAAATCATATCGGCTTCCTGCCAAACCTTTGAAGCGCTTTCAACGATTTCAGCACCAGCTTTTTCATACTCTGTATTTGTAAAACCACTGCCAACACCGGCGTGTTTTTCAACGAAAACAGTGTGTCCTGCGTTTACAAAGGAGACGACTCCTGCCGGGGTAAGGGCAACTCTATTTTCATTATTTTTAATTTCCTTTGGTATACCGATAATCATGCTTTCATTTCCTCCCTTAAACAAGTGAATGAATTTATCTCATGACTAAAGTATAAAATGATTATCCCTTATTTTCTTTGTTTATAAAGGAGAAAAGCACGGATGCTTTTTGGTGATTTTTACAAAGCCATTAATTTTGCTGATATTTTTCAAGCTTTAAATCAAGGAAAAGCAATATTTTTTCATTTGGATCTTTTAAATTGATATCAGCAATTTCACTGATTCGCTTCAATCGGTAAATTAATGTGTTCACATGGACGTTTAATTTTTTCGCCGTCTCATTCATGTTGGTATCGTTGTTTAGAAAAACTTCTAGCGTTTCTACGAGATTACTTTGATGTTTCTTGTCATATTCAGCAAGCATTTTTATTGAGTGATTTTCATAATTTTCTCTTTTTCTTTTTTCTAAAAGAAGATCGAAATACTGATAAATCCCCAGTTTTTGATAATTATCAATATTTTTCGTTTCAAAAGGGAATTTTTCCTTAATCGATAAGACAGTCAATGCTTCCTGATAGGCTCTTTTAATTTTTTGATAATCATCATACAGATTGCTGCATGCCGGTTCTAACTTCGAAATTCTAAAACGTTCGTTCATCTGATTTTTGAATTTTTTAATAAAATGATCTAAAGCAACCTGCAATTTATCTTTACTTAGAGCAGATACAAGTAAAATTAGTTTGTTTTGGTCAATAGTATAAAGCAAAATCTCCAGACGCTTGCTTGTTTTGAAGAAATAAGCTATATTGTGCTCATCTTTGCTCGCAATATTTTGTTGAAATTGAAAAACAAGAATAGAAAAGTAGTTTTGGGGAGTTATCTGTAATGTATGAAAATGTTCTATAATTTCTTCTTGTCTATTCAAATGGCCGGTTAATAGCTGCCAAAAGAATTCCTGAAATCTCTCTTCCTTTTTATTTTTACGAGCCTGCAATTGCAAAAGTTTATTTTTCACAGAATCTGCGGCTTTTCTTAAAAGGCCTAGCTCGTGTTCTGTTAAAACTTTATCAATTTCCAAAGCCCAAATGTAACCAATTACTTCTTCTTTCAGCCAGATGGAGACCGCGATCCTTCTGCCAAGACCAATCTCGTTTATATTCTTCACTCGAATCGGTTCCTTTGTTTGGTGCAGCGCAGGAATGATCCCTTCTTTCCATAATTGGTTGATCACTTTTTCAGGAACCCGCCGGCTAATAATCGTCGAAATTCTTGCGGGATCTGTTCTTTCATCATGTGTACTGTAGGCCAGCAATCGGTGGTTAGCGTCTTCAATTGTAATGGGACATTGTAATGCTTCACTAATAAGGTCGGCAAACTCTTCTAAACGATCAAATGCCGTTAAAAAAGGATTATCCAATATAGAGTTCAAGTTGTATTCCTCCGCATCGTGTAAATGGATTTTAGGATAAGTTGGTTTGTATAAATGTACAAATAGGTAGCATCATTTTCTCGAATTCTTCTAAACAAACTAATTCACAAAAATGTTAGAATATATTCAGAGAGTGCCTGAAAGTAATCGTCGAAATTTTGAAAGCGTTATCAATAGTAAGGGAGTGAGTATATTACAATAGAAAAATCGATAGTTTTTAAATGTATTCTGCCGTCACAGCAGCTTATATCAACTTGTATAAAGGTTGATTTAGTATTATTTTAAGAAAAATTTAAAGCGATTACAATATTGCAGGAAAATTAAATGATAAAATTGAAATTCGTATAGTAACAAAATATTATTTTGATAACATTGTCGGGGAACTGCACTAAATACGAAGTAAATGGGTGGAGAAAGAATCTCAATATAAGGGGAGAATCATATGCGTAAAAACACTTCTGACAAAGAGCTTTATCGTGGTTTAGAAGAAAGGCATATTACGTTGATGTCTTTGGGAGCAGCGATTGGGGTAGGTCTGTTTCTTGGTTCCGCAACTGCAATCAAAATGGCCGGGCCTGGTATTTTATTTGGATACGCATTTGCAGGACTGATTATGTTTTTTATAATGAGAGCGCTTGGCGAAATGGCGATACAGAAACCTGTGGCTGGATCGTTCAGTAAATATGCACGGGATTATTTAGGCCCGCTTGCAGGCTATATTACGGGTTGGAATTATTGGTTTTTGTGGATTGTAACCGTTATGGCAGAAATTACGGCTGTAGGGATTTACATGGAGTATTGGTTTCCAAATGCTCCGCGATGGATTTGGGCGCTTGCCGCATTAATTGCTATGTCAACTGTAAATCTCCTTGCCGTCAAAGCATATGGTGAATTGGAATTTTGGTTTGCACTTATTAAAATTGTCACGATTCTTTCGATGATTATTGTTGGTGCTGGGATCATTATCTTCGGGATGGGTAACGGTGGAATTGCTACCGGAATCCAAAATTTATGGAAAAATGGCGGTTTTTTCCCGAATGGTGTTAAAGGCGTTCTACTGTCTCTGCAAATGGTTATGTTTGCATACCTTGGAATTGAAATGATTGGTGTTACAGCCGGTGAAGTTAAAAATCCAGAGAAATCTCTATCAAGAGCGATTGATTCTGTTTTTTGGCGCATTCTTATTTTTTATGTTGGGGCACTGTTTGTCATTATGTCTATTTATCCATGGCAAGAAATTGGCACGAAAGGAAGCCCGTTTGTGTTAACGTTTAAACAAATTGGAATTTCGAAAGCAGCAGGCATCATTAATTTTGTTGTGCTAACGGCTGCTCTTTCATCAGCCAATAGCGGGATTTTTAGCACAGCGCGGATGTTATTTAACCTTGCTCAGCATGGTGAAGCCCCGGAGAAATTTGGAAAGGTAACAAAAAATGGCGTTCCGGGTACTGCGGTTTTTGTTTCTGCCGCTGTATTATTAATCGGAGTCGTATTGAATTATATTGTGCCAGCAAAAGTATTTACCTGGGTTACAAGCATCGCTACCTTTGGAGCAATTTGGACATGGGCGGTTATTTTATTATCGCAAATTCGATATCGCAACAGTTTAAAACCAGAGGAGCAGCAACGTTTAAAATATAAAGTCCCGTTGTTCCCTTATTCCTCTTATTTATCTCTTGCTTTTTTGGCATTTGTCATCGCCTTGATGGCTTACAGTTCAGAAACAAGAATTGCCCTAGTGATCGGACCGTTATGGCTCGTGTTTTTAATTGCATTTTATTACATAAAAGGATTCCATAAAAGAGATGTAACTCAAACATCCATTAAAAAACAAGTCATCTAACACGAAACAAGGCTCAAAACGATTGGGCCTTGTTTTTGCGTAGCAGGTGATTAATTATTTAAAAAAAAGAATTCAGATAATAGTTTAAAATTTCCACAAAGATGAAGAGTATAAGTTTTAGATGATTTTTGGACTTCGAGTAATCGCAAGTGTAAAAAAGCATATGTCTGATTGCTTCTCCATACATTGAACTAGAAGATCATTGATGGGGGATGAGTGCGATGCAATTTTACTATGGGACGCAAATGCCGCTAAGAATTTTAGATGAAGCGGAGTTTTGGAAGCATCAAGAGGAAGAACACACGGTAGTGATTCGTGAGCTTGTTTCAGGGCTTGAAGCGGAATTTGTTGATGCATTAAGGCAATGGGAAGCAGCCCTTGCACAAACACACCAGCAAGTAATCCGCTACATTGAATCGGTAGTCCGCTCAGGAACTTACGTATCTGACCAATTGTATCAACAGGTTCTTCAGCTTGTGGTGTTTTGTCTGGAACAGAGCCTTCTCTTTATTCAGCTTTGTGAACAAATCAAAACAGCGAGTGTGGCAGTCGGGACAAATCCAACAGCAAAAGTCGTTTTGACCCATATTATTCGTGAATCGGAATACTTTATTGGAATTGCTCAGACCTTGCTGTATCAACAGCAAGATTCTCCTCAATAACGATCATAGAGGAACACGGACCAGCACAGCAGTCGCATAGACAATACGTAATGTTCATGCTGGTTTAAAAATACAATTCAATGTTATAACCTAAGGATTAACAACTTAGGTTCTTTTTTTTACTTCGAAAACTATGGTATGGATACATTAAATTTTAAATATTTGTGAACATTTTTTCCAAATACTTGTAGAGATAGCACCTTG